>DBWO01000015.1 GCA_002309055.1 Ruminococcaceae bacterium UBA1236 | reverse complement strand
GAAGTACCCGCGAAAGAGGGCTTCACGGGCGAATGGGAGGAGTATGAGCTCACGCCCGGCGGAATAACCGTGAACGCGGTTTACACCGAAAACGAGCCCGAAGACGTCTGCCCGCTCGATAACGAAGACCACGGCGACGGCTTCTTCGGCAGAGTGATCACCTTCCTCCATACTCTCATTTGGAATGTTTTCCGCCTCTTCGGCCTGAATGTGTTCTTTAAGGTCAGCTGAGTAAAGTAAGCAGAGTAAAATATTAAAAACGCCTCCCTCCGGGGAGGCGGTTTTTAATGAAGAATGAAGAATGAAAGGTCGCTTCGTTTATATTACGGGAGTTGTCCCGGCTCGCCGCAGTCAAACGAAAAACACCCCCGCCGAGGCAGGGGTGCTCTGCTGTTCATTTTATCCGGCAATTGTTGTAACGGATTTCGGTGAAAGCTTTATTTCTCCGTTTTCAAATTCTTTTTCCTCAAGGTTTCTTGTTTCGTCCGTGACGGCCGTAATGCCTTTTTCAAACGGAACTTTTACGGTTATTTCCTCATCCGCCGGGTTTGAAATAACGATTACCGTTTTGCCGTCCTTCTCAAACGCCGCGGTCAGCAGACGCGCGTCTGTTGCCTTGCAGTCAATCCTTTTTGCTCCGAGCGGAATATATTTTGAAAAGTTTCCCGTGACATAGAGTCTCTTGGTTGTATAAAATGTGCCGGCGTTTTCGTCAATATAAATCAGCCCGTCGCAGTAGTCAACCTCGGAAACGCCTATCCAGTGCTGCCAGGCGGAGGCGCCGAGAATTGTTAAATCCTCAATCATCACCTGCGCCGTCACAAGGCCCGATTTCATGCCCGCGTCTCTGCCGCCCTGCATATGGCACCATTCGCTCATCCTGATATTTTTACCCGGATATTTTTTCCTGACCCATTTGCCGAATCTCCTTATGTAAGGCACTCTCTTGTTGAAAAACGGCACTGAAACGGGGGAGAGAAAGTAAGAATGCACATCAATGCCGTCGGTCAGTTTGCTTATCTCTCTGTCGCCGAGCATCGCGCGTGTGTAGGATTTGTTATACCAGCGGATGTCGCCGTTTTCCGCGCCGGAGAGTTTTACTCCCGACAGGGCTTTTCGCTTGGGCATTTCTTCGGCAAATATTTTCATCAGCCGCCTTACGCTCGACGCGCGGTAGTGGCAGCCCTCCTGCCCGCCCGTCCACACCCAGAGGGGCTCGTTGACGGGGGAGAGATATTTGACGGGCAGACCTTTCCGGACGAATTTCTCCGTAACGTCAAGGCAGAATTTAACGAATTCACCGTAGTTTTCTCTCGGCAGATTTTCTTTCGGCGGGAAGGCCTTGTCGCAGTGAGCCATACCGTTTGCCGTCATCCTCTCGGGAGGTGAGTTTACAAAGAGTATCAGTTCCCGCGCTCCGTATTTAACCGCAAGCTCCGCCATACGCACGGCGTTTTCGTCAAGCGAGAGGTCTATTTCTCCGCTCTCCGTTTCAATGCCGTGGGTGCGCCTGAGCATTTGAGCTATGTTGCCCTTTCCGCTCTCGGATGAGCCGGTGCCGATGTTGTAGCGATAGGCGTTAAGGCCTATGCCTTCATCCTTGCTGTAAAGGAGCTGAGCGATTCTCTCGCGCACGGGTAATCCGCTTTCCGGGTCGGCCTGTTCCCAGCCGCCCACAAGCTGAGCCCACCAGGCGCCGCTGCACCCGATGCCTTCAAATGTCTGATGCTGTTTGGACCTGTCAATGATAATTCTTTCCATTTTCTCTTTCCCCGTTTATTATTTGATGAGTGACTGCAGGTATTCCCACGATTCCTCTGTCGCCTTGAACGGATCGTTATCCGTCCAGTCATTGTCCTGCTCATACACTATGTATGGCATCTCAAGCTCGCAGGCGAGCTCATAGCACGCCCTGAGGTCCACAATGCCCTTGCCGAGCGACACAAAATGCCTCTCTTTGTTATTGTCGATAATATAATCCTTGAAATGGATTACCTTGACTCTTCCCTTCATCTTTTTGAGGATTTCAAGCGGGTCTGCGCCTGCGTAGTGTACCCACGCGAGGTCGGGAATGAAATTGAATGTTTCGGGGTCTGTCTCTTCAAGCAGCATATCCATCATTGAGCACGCCATATCGTCAAGGCGGTTAAACTCAAAGGAGTGATTGTGATAATTGAAGGTCATGCCGTTTTCTTTGAGCTTTGCGCCGATTTTGCCCGCGTTTTCAATGAAGCGGCGCACATTGCCACTGTTGCCTCTGCAGTTTTCGGGCGGCGCGCCGATGCCCATAGCGTCACAGCCGATTGCCTTATGCTCGTCAATCATGGAGTCAAGGTCAGTCAGCATTCTGTCAAGCCCTTTGTGAGTAACGCAAACGCTCATGCCGTGTTTCTTAAGGATTTCCGCCTGCGTTTCGGCGGGGATGTCTCCTATAGCGGAAATCTGCACATCCTTAACGCCCATCTTTTCAAGGCGCTCAAGCGTTTTGTCAAAATCCTCCGCTGTCTGAATGAAATCACGCAGTGTGTAAAGCTGAATTCCCATTACCGGTTTCATTTTCTGTTCTCCTTTGACTGTTTATTCATTTTCTTTCTTGCTTCATACGCCTCTTTATCGCGTTTTCTTTCGGCGGCAAGCAATTCCGCCTCGGCTCTCTCCGCATCGTGGCGCGCCTGCCTTGCGGCGATCACATCGTCATAGTCCGCGGTTAAGCTGTCAAGATTCTGATAGCCCTCGTGAAGCTCAAGAGTGCGAAGGGCCGAAAGATAGGGTGAAGCGTAGGAAACATAGCTGTTTTTGTGCTGACTTGCCGTCTTCATCGCTTTGCGCCTTGCCTTGCTCTTTTCGCGCGTGTCATCCGGCATGTCGTAAGCTCTCTGCATTTCATCGGGGTCATAGTTGCATCCGTTTTCTGCGTAAAGCTGCGCGTAAAGATGGCGGGATGATTTGATCTGTTTCGCGTTTTTGATTTCCTGCTTGCGCCACATCTTTTCCTCTTTGATTGAGGAGTGAGGCAGCGCCTTGGCAAGGGCGAGGATTTCCTCATAATGCTCGTGGAAGCCGTTTATGCCGTAATCCGCTATTGTTTTGCAAAGCTCATACTGCTTCTGACCGAATTCCGTTTCAAAGCGCCTTATCTCGTGCATTACAAAGCGTGAGATTTCCACCTCTTCGTTGTGCTCGCGCGCCTTTTCGCGCGCGTCTTTTGCCTGCTTGATTGCTTCACTTCTCGCCGCCTTCTCTTCCGGCGTGCCGTTCGGCATACTGCGCGCAAGATTGAGGGCGGTCCTGTCCTTGGCGTCAACAAAATCGGCGCCGTCGTATTTCTTTGCCCTTATTATCGCTTCACAGCCCTCAATGTATGTGCTCTCCTCACGCTTGTCGGAGTTTCTGTCCTCAATGAGCGTGCGGATTCTTATAACCCTTATCATCGATTTCTGGCCGGTTTCGGAGATGTCGTAGGCAAACCAGGGCAGCACGTCGATTGCCGCGCCGACTATCGAGATTTTGAGCAGGGTGTCCATAAGGCTGTAAAGCACGCACCCCGGATTCAGAGTCTGCTCCGAGAGCGGCTTTGACTCGTCATAGTCTTTATATACATCGAGCACCGAATAGTCGTTGCCGTCAAATCCCTTTTTGCGGTAAACCCACGGCAGGAAAAGGCCCGTGACCGCGCCGATAACTCCGCCCGCGTAGGACTGTATGAAGCCGAACGCGCCGTCGATTCTTTCGCCTATGAGGTACTGCTGATTGTCGCGCATATCGCTCTCAATGGCGGAGTCGATAACATTGCCGGTGTCCACAAAGCGGTCAATCGTGTAAACAATGAAAAGGCCTATCGCGGCGAAAGACGTTTTGTAAAAAAGGAAGTAGGACGCGATAAGAAAAATCTGCGCGACATTTTTGAATATCTTGATTTTGCGCTTGCCGAATTTCTTTATGAACCAGGGCGAGAAAAGCATGCCCCAGAAATTTGCGTTGTATGAAATCGTATTCAGCAGGCCGTAAGTCGTGCTTTTCATAATGTGGGCGCGGTAAACCATCCACTCCCATACATTGCCCTTCGCGCCCTCGAGAAAGTCGTTCCAGCCGTCGGCGCATTTGATCCAGAATATCTTGTTGCCGGCAACGGCGCGCATGGAGTTTGAAAAGCTCATTTTTGTGATTCTGCTCTTGGGGAGCACCAGCCTTTCCTTTGTGCCGAAGTAAGCAAGAAGCACCACCGGCATGAGCAGCGCAACGGGCGTGTACGCGCCCCGGTAATAACGCATATTATATTTGTCGCCGTTTTCGCTGAGCACATCAACCATAAGCGGCATATACACATTGTTTATCGTGTAGCCCATTGAATAAATGATGCTTGTTATTGCCATTATTTTGGTGCGCTCCTGCGTGTTCGGAGTCATAACGTGCACCATATTTGTAACGCCGGTGTTTACCCATCCCTGCACATAGCCCTGAATCTGACCGATGAGGAAGAGCATAAGAATCATAAAATAGCGGCCGTATCTGCCGGCGTCCCTCACCTGCTCATAGGGGAGCCAGAGGGATATAAGAGTAAGAACCATCGACGGTATGGCGAGCTTGATGTAAACTCTGTACTTACCGTCGGTGGATCTCAGGTTGTCTATTATGTATGCGTTTAAGGGCGTGGTTATATAGCCAATGGCGGTGCAGACGTATCCCATCACCAGAAGCTCGGTGTTATTCATCTTAAGAGTCATGCCGGTGAACTGGTTGCCCACGCCGAAACCGATGGTCCACTGGATGGCCATAAGCATCGCCATCCAGCCGACTGAGAGCATAACAACCTCGCGGTAGGGCACATATTCGCCCGGCCGCGGCTGCCGCCAGTATAATCTTAAATCCGAAACACCGTCTCTGACTCTTGAGATTAAGTCCATATAATATCTCCGGATGTTTTAATCAAAATGCTTTGTTGCATTCCAAAAAGCATTAAAGGAAAGCCAGAACCATTCTTAAATAGTATTCGGCCATGCGGGAGTAATCGCCGGGGTTAAACGAAATCTTGTCGATGGGCTCTTCAAGTATAACCGGCTCCGTCTTTGTGCCGAGGCCGAGCGTCTTCAGCTTCTTGAGAATAACCCTCGCTATAACCTTGTTGCCCTCCGCGTTCGGGTGAATTGTGTCAAACGCGATAAGGTCCTTGTCGGATGCCGCGAAAGCCGCCGCCACCTCGGCAATTTCGAATGCGCCGGGGTTCTCTTTGAGATATTTCCTGAAGCAGCTGTTGAGAGCGTCCGTCGCCTTCTGATAAAGAGCCGATATGCCTGCCATCTTCCAGGGGTTGTAAAGTGTCTGGAGCAGAATGGTTGCCTTCGGGTTCAGCTTTTTGATGGCCGGGATAATCTGACAGAGGTCCGCGTAAACGCCGTCAACAACATCGTCTATCGCTTTTGTGCCGCCGAAGAGCGTGTTGACAATAATCCAGAACATATTGCCCAGCAGGAAGTTGTTTCCGCCGGTTGAAATGCTGATGATATCCGCATTCTTTATGGCCTGAGCGACATCCGCTTCGCCTATTCTTCTGAGCAGGGCGGAGGTGGTTGCGCCGTCAACGCCGTAATTGCGGTAATTGTATCCGTTGGTGTTTGCAACTATTTTGCCGTAGCACGCGTCACCGGGGTTTGCTATGCCGCTGCCGAAAGCGATGGAGTCGCCCAGAAGCACATAATTGAGCTTCTTTGATGAGGCAAACGCCGGAACACAGACGCACGCCGTAAGGATAACGGCGAGAATAACGGATAATGCTTTTTTCATAAAAACTGCCCCCTTGGGAATTGTAATAATTGTACCACACAATTCTATCACGTTTTTTCTGATATTTCAATATAAACCGTTATCTCATTATATTATATTTTATATTTTTCTCCCGATTGACAATTTATGTATTATGAATTAAAATATAAGGTTGTGAGAAGGTTGGGCAGTTGCGGGCAGACTCAGTCTGCGTGAGGAAAGTCCGAGCTTCACAGAGCAGGATAACGGCTAACGGCCGCCGAGGGTGACCTTAGGGAAAGTGCAACAGAGATATAC
>DBWO01000043.1:918-6709 GCA_002309055.1 Ruminococcaceae bacterium UBA1236 | reverse complement strand
CTCAAAGCGAAGCTTGAAATACTTGAGGGTATGAAGAGCAACGCCCCCGTTTTGTTCAACGGAGACGACGATATGCTCACAGGGGCGGATACTTCTTCTCACCCCGTCACTTATTACGGAATCACGAATTCATCCTGCGCCTACACGGCGTTTGACATTACCTCCACAGATGAGGAAACCGAGTTTGCCATCGGTTTCGCCGGCGGCCCTTTAAGGGTCTGCCTTCCCTTCAAGGGCCGCCACAACATCCTGGACGCTCTTGCCGCCATAGCGGCGGGAGAGCTGATGGGAATCCCTGCTGCGCAGGGTGCGGAAGCTCTGAAAAACTATAAAACAACAGGGCTCAGGCAAAAGATAGTCAAGCGCGACGGCATTACCTTCATTGAGGATTGCTATAACGCTTCTCCCGACTCGCAGGCGGCAGCTATGGCCGTGCTCGGGTCAATGAATACCGGCAGAAGAATCGCCGTTATCGGTGATATGCTTGAGCTCGGCTCATACAGCGAAGAGGCGCACCGCCTTGTCGGCAAATACGCCGCGGACAACGGCGTTGACATTGTGTTCACTTACGGCAAACTCTCGCTCACAAGCGCGAAATCCGCCAAGGATAACGGCGTTGAAGATGTGCGCTCGTTTACTGATAAGGTGTATCTTGCCCGTGAACTTGCCCGTGAATTAAAGCCGGGCGATTCAGTGCTCTTCAAGGCGAGCAGAGGCATGAAACTCGAAGAGGTTATTTACAGAGTATTTGAGATTCTCGGAATAGAAGAATAATAATTGAAACCGGGAAAGGAGGCGAGGCAATGGAAGGCGAAAACACGGCCGTACAGACTGAAAAAGAGAATATATTCAAAAAGTATTTTGTGCCTGAAATCAAGGAAGTATTCAGAGGCCCCGCCGATGTAATAAAAGGATTTTTCAGAGCCCCGCGCTCTGTCCTTTCTTTTACAAAGTTTGACTTTGCGTATCTGAGCGTTGTTCTCGTTCTTGTCGCTTTCGGCCTCGTTGTCCATTATTCCGCGAGCGGAAGCAACAGGAATCAGGGTGAGCAGGCGATTTACGCGCTTCTCGGCATCATTGCGATGCTTGTTGTTTCATCCTTCAAGCCGTCTGTTTACAAGCGGCTGTCAAATATCGTGATGGCGGGCGCTCTGCTTCTTATGGTGATTGTTATTTTTGCCCCGGAGCACAACGGCACACACAGATGGATATTCCATATGCAGCCCTCCGAGCTCGGCAAGATTACGATGATAATGTTTTTTGCCGCTCTCATTGATAAATACAAAACCAAAAGCCGCGAAAAGTATACCTTCTGGGCTTTCCTGGGGCTTACCGTATTCTTTGCCCTTCTTATTTTCCTCGAGGTTCACCTTTCGGGTACAATCCTTTTCCTTTGCATAGGCTACGCTATGATGTGGTACGGCGATATGCCCAAGAAGTATTTCATAATTGTTACAGCGATTGTGATTGCGGGCGCCGGTCTGCTCGTGCTAAAGCCCACGGCATTCAGCTTCATACTCAAGGATTACCAGATTGACCGTATAGTAATCTGGAAAAAGATACTTTTTAACCGCGACATCTCTTCAAAGGAGAAACTCGGCAACGCGCGCCAGGTGCTTCAGTCCATTTACGGCATCGGCTCGGGCGGTTTCTTCGGCAAGGGCTACGGCAACTCAGGCCAGAAAATCAGCAACCTTTCCGAAAAGGCAAATGACTTCATTTACGCGGTGCTCGGCGAGGAGCTCGGCTTCATCGGCGGAATAATGATGATTGTACTTTTCGGTGTGCTCATCTTTCTCGGATTCCGCATCGCGGTCAACTCAAAATCATATTACGGCACCCTGCTCGCTATGGGCATTTCAACCCAGATGGCGCTTCAGGTCATAATCAATATTTCGGTTGCTACATCCCTTCTTCCGAATACGGGCATCAGCCTTCCGTTTTTCAGCGACGGCGGCTCATCACTGGTTATGACTCTCGCAAGTATGGGCCTGATGCTCGGCATTTCAAAGGATACCGAAAAAAATGAAAAGGTGACTGAAAATGTTCAACAGTAAAAGAGTACTTATAGCGGCAGGCGGCACGGGCGGTCACATTAACCCCGCTCTCGGCATCGCCGGTTACATCAAAGAGAAAAATCCCGACGCGGAAATAGTGTTTGTGGGTACTGCCGATAAAATGGAAGCGACCCTTGTGCCGGCGGCGGGCTATGAGCTCAGAACCATTGAGATAAGCGGTTTTTACCGCTCTTTCAAGTGGGAGGATATAAAGCATAATATCGGCACTCTTTCAAAGCTTCTCAAGTCCTCTTCACAGGCGAAAAAGATAATAAAAGACTTTAAACCCGACCTCGTTATAGGATTCGGCGGCTATGTCAGCGGACCTGTTCTGAGAATGGCTTCAAAGCTGAAAATACCCACTGCCATTCACGAGCAGAACGCCTTCCCGGGCGTTACAAACAAAGCTCTCGCAAAGAGAGTTGACAGGGTTATGCTCACGAGCGAAAAAGCCGCGGAATTTATGAAATGCAAGAATCCCCCCGTTTTCACGGGCCTTCCCGTAAGGGGTGACCTTATGAAAACAAGCAGGGAGGAAGCTGTCGCTTCTCTAGACCTCGGCGGAAAGCCTCTTGTTCTTTCGATGGGCGGCTCACTCGGAGCAAGACCGATTAACGAAGCTGTTTTCGGTATGATTCTGAATAAATACAAAGATAACGACTGCGTCTTTCTTCACGCGACGGGCAAAAACGGAACTTCGTTTGCTCCCGACCTTGAGGAAAAAGGCGTTTCTCTTAAAGACAATCCTCACGTGAGGATAACCGAATATATCGATATACCCAAATGCCTTCCCGCGGCGGACCTTGTAATCTGCCGCTCGGGCGCAAGCACACTCAGTGAGCTTCAGGCGCTCGGCAAGGCGTCAATTCTCATTCCTTCACCCTATGTAGCGGAAAATCATCAGTATCATAACGCCATGGCGCTTGTAAACAACGATGCCGCACTGATAATCGAGGAGAAGGATCTGACTCCCGAAAAACTGACCGAAACGGTCAACGCCCTGCTTGCGGACAGAGAAAAGCTTGATTCCATAGGCGTCAACGCCCGCAAGATGGCCGTTACCGACGCGTGTGAAAGAATCTACACGGCAATAAGCGAACTTGTTTAAGACAGGATGGATAAAGTATGAGCGGCACCAATAAGCCGGAAAACGGCGCACCGCGCAGAAAAAAGAAAAAGCGCCTGAGTAAAAAAGCAAAGAGAATAATGATTGTCATTTTCGCGGCCGTTCTGCTTCTTGCCGCTTTGTTCTGCGCCGTGTTTTTCGGCGTGTTCAGGGTGCGTAATTTTGTCGTGAGCGGAGAGCTGCCCTATTCGCCGCAGGAGATAACGGCAGAGTGCGGAATACCGCTCGGCAAAAACCTGTTTCTGGCGGACACCGAGGGCGCGGCGGAGAAAATCGCCTCCTCCCTTCCTTATGCGGATGAAGTTACCGTAACCAAAAAACTGCCGTCAACAATAGTTATTCACGCGCGCATGGCAAACAAAACCTATGCTGTCATGATGAACGGCGGCGCTTACGCGATAACGAACGAAAACCTCAAGGTGCTCGAAATCGGCGCGTCAATTCCAGAGGGCGCGATGATTGTTGAGGGCTACACCGGAAGCGGCGTGAACGCTCTCGGGCAGGAGCTCCCGTTCGGGAACGGTATGGATTCCGAAAGCATCATAGATGCGCTTTCGTCAATCTCTCAGGCAGTCACCGAATCCGGCATGAAGGGGATAGAGATGATTAACATCGAAAATCCCGACAGCATATACATCCTCTATGAGGGCAGAATAATAATACGTCTCGGAAACACTTCTGATGTGCTGAAAAAACTAAGTCTCGCACAAAGGAGCATAGAGGAGGAAAACAAACTCTCCTCCTCGCAATACGGCGAGATGAATGTGAGCACCGTCGGCAAAGCTTCCTTCCTGCCGAAGGACTATAAGAATATGCCCGAACTCGTTGAGTATATGGAGGGCAAGGAAGCGGTGGCAAAGATTGCCGAAAATGAAGCCGCGGCTGAAAACGGCGAAGAGACAGATGAAACGGAAGACGGCGAAACCGCAAATGAGGAAAGTGAAGAAAACAGCGGCGATTATGACAGCAGTTATGACGAGGATTATAACGAAGAGTAAATAAAAATATTAATGTGAAAAAATATCTTGTAATTTCAATTTGTTTATGATAATATAATGCTGTCTTTATATGTTTATGGAGGTAAGATAAATGGCATTTGAAATTGAAAATGATTTCGAGAGTGCGGTTCAGATTAAAGTCATCGGCGTTGGCGGTGGCGGCGGAAACGCAGTCAACAGGATGGTTGAAGAGGGCATCCAGGGTGCGGAATTCATTGCGGTGAATACCGACAAGCAGGTCCTCGTAAAGTCCAAGGCAACTCACAAAATACAGATAGGCGAAAAATCCACACACGGCCAGGGCGCAGGCGGCAAACCTGAGGTTGGTCAGCAGGCGGCTGAAGAGAGCAAAGACGCTGTTTCCGATGCTCTCAAAGGCACCGATATGGTCTTTGTTACCACCGGTATGGGCGGCGGCACAGGCACAGGCGCGGCTCCCGTTATCGCGGGTATCGCAAAAGAGATGGGCTGCCTCACTATAGGCGTTGTTACAAAGCCCTTCAATTTTGAGGGAAGAAGAAAGATGGCGGAGGCCGTCAAAGGCATCGAAGAGCTTGCCAAGAATGTTGACTCTCTCGTTGTAATACCCAACCAGAAGCTTCTCGTTGGCGAAAACAAGACCACACATTTCAAAGACGCTTTCGCAAAAGCGGACGAAGTCCTTCTTCAGGGTGTCAAGAGCATTTCAGAGCTCATCACCGTTCCCGGTTTCATCAACCTTGACTTTGCCGATGTTACCAGCGTTATGAAAGACGCCGGCTATGCTCATATGGGCGTAGGCAGAGCAAAGGGCAAGGACAAGGCGGAAGGCGCTGCTCTTGCTGCAATCTCAAGCCCGCTTCTTGAAACCTCAATCTCCGGAGCAAAGGGTGTTATCATCTCCTTTACCGCTTCCGAGGATATCGATATCGAGGATATCGAGCGCGCTGCCGATCTCATCACAGAGAGCGCTCACGAAGACGCGAACATCACATGGGGTATCGCGTTTGATCCCAACCTTGATGACGAGCTTGTTATCACCGTTATCGCGACAGGCTTTGATTCCGCTACAGGTATCACCCCCGCAACCACATCGGCATCAAGCCCTTTCTTCGCACCCAAGACCCCGGTTACACAGGCTCCCGTTAAGACAGAGGCACCCAAGCCCGCGGCAAAGCCTGCAGAGGGTCCCTCAATCCCCAAGAAGACAGATTCCGTTATCGCTGAGCCTGTTGCTCCCGTAATCCCAGGCAGAGGCGCAAAAGAGCCCGAAGCACCCGCTTCAAATGACGGTTCTTTCGGCGACGATCAGTTCTTCCTTTCAATCAACGACCTGATTAAGAAGGATTGATAAACACAAAGATAAACTGCCATCCTGACGGGTGGCAGTTATTTTTTGCCATTTTATCTTGACAAATAATAATTATTACTATATACTTATACAGCGTTGCGGCAGTACCGCAGGTGATTATGGTGGTTATAGCTCAGCTGGTTAGAGCGCCAGGTTGTGGCCCTGGAGGTCGAGGGTTCGAATCCCTCTAATCACCCCAAAAAGGAAAATCCTGCCATCCGGCAGGGTTTTCTTTTATAATTAACTTAATATAATGGGGCGTAGCCAAGGGGTAAGGCAC
>DBWO01000043.1:0-884 GCA_002309055.1 Ruminococcaceae bacterium UBA1236 | reverse complement strand
TGGTTCAAATCCAGCCGTCCCAGCCACCAAAAAGTCCCGTTGAAAGACGGGACTTTTTTAAACGATTTGCTTCGTTTTACGAAACATGAAGATATATGGTTTGTGTATGAAGGAGCGATTATATCAATTATTACAAACCATACGTTTTATCCGAATATATCTCTCACATAAAACCTTCTGTTGCATTCCGGGCATGGGAGGGTTTCGTTTAATCTGATTTCTCCCTTCGTGTACGAAAGCGTTTCACCGCAAAGAGGGCAGGGGAAGTCGAAATACTCGTTGTCGTCGGGTCTTGCGTTTACGTTTACCGTGTTTTGTGTGGTCGCATTCTGCGCCGCCGTGTTAACCGTACCTGTATTGACTGTACCCGTATTGACCGCCGGTTTCTGACGCATTACTGTCTCGTTGAATTCTTTTCTCTGTTTTGCGACCTCTTTTTCTCTTTTCCTTTCGGAAGCATCTCTGTACTGGTCCGCTATAAACTCCGTATCTTCAATCAGTTTTCCGAAGCCGTAGAGAACAAAGCTTGAAGCCCATGATATAACAGAGCCGCCGAAAAGAATAATCAATCCCGTGCCTTCATCATATTCCGTTACGATTATTCCAGATATTATACTTGCGAGTATTCCAATGCCGCAGATTATAAATGCAAGTATCTTTATTTTACCACCGATATTGTTATACATAAAACATCCTTCTTTCCATTTTTCTATAAACTATTATAATTGTCGTCAGATATTGTGACAATGAAATCTGCAGATTTTTATTGCAGATTGAAAAATATATCTTGTATTGTCACATCCGTTCTTATTCAACATATTGTAGTTTTTTTGCTTAATCACTTGACAAAAATCTTATATTAGTATAAAATACACTATATATAT
>DBWO01000028.1 GCA_002309055.1 Ruminococcaceae bacterium UBA1236 | reverse complement strand
TGTTCTTTTGTGTTGACGAAAAAGGC
Source organism: Ruminococcaceae bacterium UBA1236 (assembly GCA_002309055.1). Taxonomy (GTDB): domain Bacteria; phylum Bacillota; class Clostridia; order Oscillospirales; family Acutalibacteraceae; genus CAG-177. The sequence continues at coordinate 11,871 of DBWO01000028.1, read as the reverse complement.
TCACATGATGTATAATCTAACCGTATTTATCACGCAGGAGGCATTGAAATGGCCGATTTTGTATTCGTAGATAAGGAAAAAGAGAAAAAGAAAAAGCTGATACGCACGCTTATAATCGCCTGCATTCCCGTGCTTATTCTCGCCGGCTTCGGCGTTAAGTATCTGCTCTCATTCACGGGCGCGGAAAACACCGCCGCCGCGGCGGTTGTGAAGAGCGCGGATGTGACAGCTTCGCAGGAGATTGAGACCGGAGCGCCATCTGAAACCGCGGCGCCTGTAACACAGGAGCAGACTTATACGCTCGCTCCGGAAACTGAGGCTCCGACTGTTTACACAACATATGCCCCTGCAACACAGGCGGACAGGGTTATCGCGGGTGAGAATTCCGACACCGCCTCACCGTCCTCCCGCGCTGTTTCCCCAACGCACACCGCCCCTGCGGTAAGGGAGCCGGGCGAATCCTATTCTTATGTGCTTAACACCAACACGATGAGGATACATTACCCTTACTGTCACTCCGTTGATCAGATGGCGGACAAAAACAAGGCGTACTCCGACAAGTCCGTCGCCGAGCTTAAAGCGGAGGGATATGTGCCCTGCGGCAACTGCAAACCTTATTGATTGAGTTTTACGATACAAAAAACACGGAGCAAAGAGTTTTCTTTGCTCCGCTTTTTGTTAACACTGAAATTATATTATTCGTCGGATTCAAACTGTTCCGACTCAAGCTCCGCGAATTTCGCCTGCATTGTGGGGTTGCCTTTTGTCAGTTTTTTTATGGTGAGGTCCTGCGCTTTGTCATTAGCGAGGCGCAGATTGTTTTCGGATGAAAGCAGGGCCTCTTTCGTTTTCTGCAGGTGAGTGATAGTCTTGTCAATCTCTTCAATCGCGGTCCTGAATTTGTCACTCGCTAGGCGGAAGTTGCGGCCGAATTTATCCTTGAATTCGTTCATATTCTCCTCGAAATGAGCAATGTCGATATTCTGGTTTCTTATTTCGGCAAGCTCCTGCCTGTACTGAAGGGAGTTAAGAGCGGCGTTCCTGAGAATGGTGATAACGGGGATAAAAAACTGCGGCCTTATCACATACATCTTTTCATATCTGTATGACACATCAACAATGCCGTTGTTGTAAAGCTCGTTATCCGCCTCAAGCATCGTGACGAGCACTGCGTATTCACAGCCCTTTTCACGCCTGTCCTTGTCAAGTTCCTTGAAAAAGTCCTCGTTTTTGTGCTTTGTGGCGGTGGTGTCCATCTCGTTTTTCATCTCAAACATTATGGAGATGAATTCGTTGCCGTTTTCATCCGATTCACGGTAGATAAAGTCGCCCTTGCTGCCGCTTCTTGCGTCGTTGTCCTTTTCAAAATAGGCGTTTCTGAACGCGGTTGCGCGCAGTTTGTTAAACTCGGTTTCGCAGTGCTGCTCAAGACTTTCGCCTACCATTTTGGTGGACTGACGGGCCTTGAAATCTTTATAGAAAGCGATTTCCTCATCCTTTTGCCTGAGCTGAGCGGCGTACGCGTCATCATCGGATTTCTTCTGAAGTTCGGCGTTTTTCTTTTCGAGTTCAAATTCGCTTTTAAGCTGCTGAATCTCCGCTTCCTTTTCCCTTACGGCGTCTCTGATATCTGCCTGCTTTGACTGCTCGGCGATTTTAAGCTGAGAGCGAAGTTCGGCTATCTCCGCATCCTTTTCCTGCGCGGTCGCTTTATTCTCAAGGGCGCTGTTTTGCTTATTGAGTTCTATCTGTGCTCTGAGTTTTTCAATTTCTCTGTCCTTTTCGGACAGCTCGCCCTGAAACTCCGTCTTCGTCTGTGTTACCGCGAGGGTCACGGCGGAGTCTTTCTCTTTTCTGAGCATTTCTTCTCTCTGCTCAATCTCTTTTGAAAACTCGCTGTTTCTTACCTGTGAGAGAATGTCGGCATAGGCCGTGTCATTAAGCTGAAATGTTTCGCCGCATTTCGGGCATTTAATAATGTTTTCCATAAACTTATTCCTTTACAGCGTTGCCGCGAGCTCTTTGATATACGCTTTGAATTTTTCTCCTATTTCGGGGTGGGTGAGGGCAATCTCGCAGTTTGCCTGCATTATGCCGAGCTTGTTGCCCATATCGTAACGCCTGCCGTCAAAGTCATAGGCGAGCAATTTGCCTGCCTGACCGAGCTCGGTAAAAACATCCGTGAGATAGAATTCTTTGCCTTCGGGAGTAGCGGCAATGCCTTTTTCTATCATCTCAAACACTCCCGGGGGCATAATAACCCTGCCGAGAATGGCATAGAGCGAGAGTATCTCTTCTTTTGAGGGTTTCTCATTAATCTGCCAGCAGTTCATAAGGCGGCTTTCGCCCTCAATTTCCGTAACGCCGAGCGAGCAGTAAAGGTGAATGAGCTCCTCGGGCACCGCTTTAACGCCCACGATGCCTTTGCCGTATTTTTCATAGCAGCGGCACATCTGCGCGGTGACGGGGTCCTGCTCGTTTATCACCACGTCGTCTCCGTAGAGCACGGCAAAGGGCTCATCTCCTATAAAGGATTTGCCGGCGAGTACCGCGTGAGCGAGGCCCTTTGTCTCTTTCTGACGGATAAAATAGATATTTGCAAGTTCGGAGCATTTGCGCACGCTCTCATACAGCTCCGCTTTTGAGGGATTGCCCGCAAGCTGAGTCTCAAGCTCAAAGGAATGGTCAAAATGGTCCTCAATGACGCCTTTGCCCCTGTTTGTGATAATGAGGATATCCTCAATGCCCGATGCCGCCGCTTCCTCCACGATATACTGAATCGCGGGCTTGTCAACTATGTTGAGCATCTCTTTGGGCACCGATTTTGAGGCGGGCAGAACTCTTGTGCCGAGGCCTGCCGCAGGTATGATGGCTTTTTTAACCTTCATATAATTCACCCTTTCAGGTCAGATTTTACCGGATACGTATTCCGCAATGTAGCTGAGCGCCATACCCATCATTCTGTAAACAAAGTAGCTGCAAAAGCCGGAGAGCACCGAGAGACCGCCTCTCCTTGCCATATACATAAGCTGCATATTTCTGTCGGGTATCTGCTCCTTGATGGTTTTGATGTCCGTGCGCATTTTCTTATAATAGAGCCTGTCGCCGGCAAAGCCGCAGAAAAGGTTCAGCGCGAGAAACGCGAGACCCGCAAGCAGGGCGGGAGTCTTCATCGCGTTGAACATCTCGGTTTCAATCTCAATCATCTTTTCCGTGGCAAGCTGACCCGTGGCGAAATCATCGTAATACGGCTGAATGATTTCATAGGCTCTCTGCATACCCGGTGACGCCGAAAAGATGAGCGAAACCGTGGCGAGAAGGACCATGATTATAAGGCCGTATTTATATAGCTTACGGGAAAACATCCACATAAAGCCAAAGAAGAAAGCCGCGAAATTGAAGGAGATTTTTTTACCGCTCTCGAATTTTCTGAATCTGTCGAGATATCTCGGGGCGCCTCTTCTCACATAGTAGGCAAGCTCACCCGCGGTCTGATCACCTATCGGCTCATTCTCATCAAGACCGGTAGCGGCGATAAAAGGATTTTCGTGATGCCTCACATAGGGGGTGAGGGGAGCGCCGCAGTTTTTACAGTGGGTGTTTTCCGCGGAGTTTTCAGTGCCGCAGTAAACGCACACGGTGGTAGCCGGAGCGTCTGAGTCCGTGTCAAGCATCGCTCCGCAGTGGCCGCAGTGCGTGATATCCGCCGGGTTTTCGCTGCCGCATATATGACAGCGCCTCACGGAATCAGCCGTTTCGGGCGCCTCAGTTACGGTTTCCTCACCGCCGGAATATTCTCTTTCCTGTGCGGACCATCTGAAGCCCTCGGCGTGTTTTGCCTCATTAACGCAGGTTCCGTTTTCTGTCCAGCACGCGCGGTGCTGAGGTGTGCCGCACACGGGGCATACAACAACATCATCTTCTTCGTGCAGGTGTGCTCCGCAAGCGGGGCAGGGGTAGTTTTCGAAATTCATTATCTCTCTCCGTTATCAGGAATTTTCCAGTATTTTGGTTGAAATTATATCGGCCGCAAAGTCCGAGGCGCGCTTTCTGACTGATACCGCCGCGTCAAACAGCATTTTGCCCGCTCCCGAAAACGCCTCTTTGAAGCTCTCTTTTGTTTCGGGGTCAATAGCTTTGTAAGCGCTTATCGCGCCGCTCACAGCGCTCTTGAGGTGCCTTGAAAGCTCGGTGAGGGTGACAACGCCCGTCGCTTGAGTTACGGCTGTCGCAACCGCGTCAACCGCCCTTACCGTTTCAGGCGAAAGTCCGGCGACAAGCTTGCCGAGCCATTCGTCCGTTATCTTTGCCATAAAATTAACGTCATCTTTAAAGATGAATTCGCCGCCGAAAATCTGCCAGGTGCCCATATCGTGCTGGAAGGCGCCCGTAAGGCGTGAGCTCTTGACCGCCTTGTAATCATAGTCGTGGCAGAGCATCATTCCTATGAGGGAAGACGAGGGCACATAGTGCTTGTAACCGGGCAGAATTTGGGCGTAAGCGGGGGTGTGGAAAAGGTGATAGTTTGTGTAGCCGGGTCCGTCAAAATTGAACACGTTAACTATCCTCGAGCGTATCTCGTCGCTGCACTTGACAGCGGTCCTCAGAGCAATGTTGCCGCCCTTTGAATGACCGCAGATATAGATTTTGCCGCTGTATTTCGCCGCCGCTTTCTCAAGGTGGCTCATAGCGAGGTCGTATGCGGGGGTGCCCTGCCTCACGCAAAGGTCAAGGTCCTCAACCCAGCCGGCGATAGTGTCGTCCGTGCCCCTGAAAACAACGGCTATGTCGCCGCCCGGGAGCACAAATGTGCCCGCGGCGTACTGAATTGCCGGGTCTCTGCTGAACACTTCCTCAACTGCCGCGAATTTAAGTGAGGAAAATCTCTCCGTCTCCGCCATTATCATCATGTTGACGCTTGCCGCGTTTGTAATCATAAGGCCGAGTGCTTTGTGCTTTCTGTCTCTGATTTCAAACAGTTTGTTCGCGGCATCGGCAAAGTCTTTTTCCTCATCGTCAAATGACGGGGTCACGACCTGTTCAAACGGCATATAGAACACCTCGCACAGAGCGAGAGCATCCGCGTCGCCGAAAGGCCTTTCCTTAAATGAAATATCTCTGTACTCCTCAATGTAGTCTCTTGAATTCGGCATAATTTAACCCCCTGATATATTTGAATTTGATTATTGAATGCTATCTCAGTTTTGCTCCGCATTTGCTGCAGTATTTTCCGCTTTCGCCTTCGTGAGAGCAGGTAACGCCCGCGCTCCGGGCAAAACCCGCGGCGAGATTCGCGCCTATGAATCCGGCCGGCGCGCCCGAGGGATTTGACGCCGCGGCTCTCATGGCGTCACTCTGCGCCGCTGTGAGAGCCCCTGCCGCCATAANNTCAGCCATAAGCGGGTCGCGAAGAGCGGCGGCGGACTGAATCTGTTTTACGAGCGTACCGTCCGCGCCGGTGAGAGTAACGGTGTCGAAAGCAACGGAAACCATCTCAATGCCTCGCGCGTTAGCGAGGAAGGAATTTACCTTCTGTCTCACTTTTTCTGCTATCTCTTCGGTGATTGACGGCAGAGCGGATATTCTCATGCCGCCCTGTGTCATTTCGCCGAAAACAGCCTGCAGGGCGGAGAGAAGCTCCGCGCCGAGCTGACCGAGGATTTTAACGGTCGGGTATGTGCCGGCTATATTTCCGGCAACGTTTTTGTAGAATAATTCGGGAGAAACAATCCTGAACGAGTAAACACCGCCCGCCTCAACACGGCAGTCAATATCCATACCGGTGTTGTCATCCTTCACGCGGAATGAAACGGGGCTTATCAGCGAAAAAGGAATGCCGGTAATCTCCTTTGTGTTAATGTAGTAAACGCGCTGAGGAGAGTGCGGCACGTCGCCGCCGTAGGTAAAGCGTCTGCCTACCTCTTTCGCGACATCCTTTATACCGCTTCCGAATATGGTGGGCGAATCCTCGCTGCTGTAAATGTGCTCGCCTGTTTCGCCGCATACGGCGGCGATTTTGCTGCTCTGCGTCACAATGGCGCACTGTCCGTCCGATACGGCAATGACAGAGCCGTCGGTTATCACATTGTCATCTGAGGATGTGTTGGATGAATCCGAGCCTGTCGCCTTGCGCCCCCTCGCCATAAGAATTTCTTGGGAGAGGGAATCGCAGATGAAAAACTCTTTCCACTGATCGGCCGCAACGCTTTTCAGGGATGCGCCGAGCGCTTTGAATATACCCATAATTATCCCTTGATTTCGTACTTGTTTTTATTCGAAAGGTCGAGCCCCTTAGTGTAGTGACCTACGATTTTTATAAAATCGCACTGCTCTGAAAGCTCCGCGAGCATCTTTTTGCCTTGCTCGCTTGTGTCATCGCCCTCAAGCTCGGCATAGAAATAATACTGCCAGGCCTTGTCTTTTACGGGGCGTGAGCGAAGCGCGTTCATATTGAAGCCGTTTTCGCCTATTATGTTAATCGCTTTCGCGAGAGCGCCCGCAACATTGTTTACGGTGAATAACATGATGAAATTCGTGCTTTTCTGCCCCGGCTGCACATAATCCGCCTTTGAAAATACGGCGAATCTCGTGGTGTTGACCGCGCTTTTGTTAATGTCGTGGTCGAGCACGTCAAGGCCGAATATCTCCGCCGCCTCGTCGCTCGCTATCGCGGCCACATTCTTTTCGGAGCCCTGAGCCACAAGCTGAGCGGCATAGGATGTGCTTGAAACGGCCCTTGTATTCCAGTGATGGCTGTTTATGTATTCCTCGCACTGAGCGAGCGCCTGCGGATGGCTCATAACCGTTTCGATATCTCCGGTTTTAACGCCTTTCGGCGCAAGCAGATTGTGCGTTACGGGCAGGGTGTAAGTGCCGGTGAGTTTCAATTCACCTTCAAACATAAGGTCCATAACGGCGCCGACTTCGCCCGCGTAGCTGTTTTCTATCGGGATTACGGCGCAGTCGCATTCGCCTTTTTCAACAGCGGCGTAAGCTTCCCTGAAAGAGGCGTGCGGCACGTGCACCGCCGAGGGGAATATCCTTTTCGCGGCGATGTGAGCAAAGGCGCCTGTCTCGCCGTTAAAGGCTATTTTCATGCCTTCGTTAAGGCGCTTCTGAAACCTGTCCGAGATGTTCATCACGGTGCCCAGGAAGTCTATATAATAGGGCGCGAATTTCTGATTCTGTACTTTTGCGGAAAACGCTTCAAGCATCTGCTTTTCGCGCTCCGGGTCAAGCACGGGGATGCCGTGCTCTTTTTTGTAATGAGCAAGCTCCTTTGAGCACTCCATTCGCTCCTCAAAGAGCCGGAGCATCGCGGCATCTATTTCATCTGTTTTTTCTCTTATTTTCTCTATGTTTTCCATAAATAGTTATTACTCCGCTATGTCTTCCTGCGCTTCTCTCTGAGCGGAAAGCGTTTCGCGCATAACTTCCAGTTTCTTCTTTGAAAGGTCATAACCGGCAAAGAGTATCACTGCCATAAGAGCAAGCATAACAGCAGGAACGAAAGTTGAAATGTCATACAGCTTTGAGAGCACTTCCTCACTCAGGCCTTTGCCCTGCTGTGTAAGCGTGCCGTCATATTTAATGTAGGCAAGCAGCGCGTTAAGGCCGACACCCGCGAGTGTCTGACCGAGTTTGCGGGTGAAGGAGAATACCGCATAAGCCATTCCTTCCTCTCTCTTACCCGTTTTAACCTCATAATTGTCTATCGTATCCATAACAAGCGCCCACACCTCAAGCACAAGGAAGGTCTGTCCGAGACCGGAGAAGAATGTGAACGCAAGGAATACCATCGGCTGCATTGCGAGAGGGGTGCCTCTTAAAGCAAAGAGGATAATGTTTACAACTGCGGCAAAAGCCATACCTGCGGCGCAGAGCTCTTTTTTGCCGAATCTTCTTATGAGCTTGTTCATAACCGGGATGAATATTGCCATGGGGCCGTAGGTGCAGATTGTGACAAACGCGTAAAGACCGGGCTTGCCGTAATAATCCGTGAAGAGATAAGTGTAGGTGGACTGATAATAAAACTGGAACGCAATCAGAAGCATTGAGGCGAATGAAAGCGTTACGAATGATCTGTTTTTGAAAAGCTCTTTGATTGTAGTAACTGCGCTGTAATCCTTATCTTTAAGGTGCTTCTGAGGGGCGATTCTCTCTTTTGTCATCTTGTAATGCAGGAAATAAACCAGCACTGAAAAAGCGGCAAGAGCAAGCACGCACCAGAACAGTTTTCTGTCGTCAAGGACTTTCATATCGGTGCCGTTCGGATATTTTCCTTTCACGGTGAAAACAATCATCGGCAGTATTATTGTGCCGGGCAGGCCGCCTACACCCGCGCCGATTGAGCGCCACATTGACAGCGATGAACGCTCCAGCTCGTCATCGGTCACAACCGAAGCAAGCGAGCCGTAGGGAATGTTGACCGCCGTATACATCATGCCGTACATAATGTAAGTGACATAGGCGTAGATAAGATACTGCATATTGCTCAGACCGGGAACCTTGAAGAACATAAGAGCCGCGGAAATCGCAAGGGGAATTGAAAAGCCGAGAATCCAGGGACGGAACTGCCCTTTGGGGTTGGGCTTTCTGGACTGAATGAAAGCGCCCCAGAGAGGGTCGTTTATTGCGTCCCATATTCTCGCGATGAGTATGAGAAGCACGATGCTCGCCGGTTTAAGGCCGAGAGAATCGGTATAAAACTTGTTCTGAAACGCGCCTATGAGCGAAAATGTCAGAAGGCCCGCGGTGTCGCCCAGAGCATATCCCACTTTGTCCTTGAATTTTATGCCGTGGGTTGAGTTGTTGTTTGCCATGGCTGTTCTCCTTTATTTTACCAGCAGTGACAGACCGCTTATGAGCATAAGCACATAAGTGATTCTCAGGAAAATCTCACCACTGAGTTTTTTGTATATGATTCTGCCGATGATTACCGCCGCAACGAGAACGGCAAGTGACACAACAAGCAGGTTTACTGTGGGCAGGGTAAAATAACCCGCTCTGTAATCGGAAATCGCGATAAGACCGTTGAGAAGTATCCACGAGGCGGAAACGGTCGCGTGAAACTCCTCCTTGTCGGTCATCTTGCTTGAGGCGTAAGTCACAAGCAGGGGACCGCCGCACACAAACACCCCGTGCACAACGCCCGCCGAAAACAGAATAAGCAGATTAACGGGGGCGGGCAGAGTTTTTTCATCCTTGTGAGCGTGATGCTTCACCGCGTTGTAAAACGCGAAAAGGATAACTATAACGCCGAGTGATTTGCATATTATCGCCTGATTGTGCGCAATGTCAAAATGGTTGTTTATGAAGAAACCGACCACCATACCGGCGAGCATACCGCCGCACATTTTGGCAAGCTCTTTGTAATTTATCCGCTTGAATGCGGGCTCGGCCACGCTGAAAGAAGCGACGAGTCCGAGGATATTCAGTATGGGTTTAGCAACGGGGTAGCCCACAAGCATCACCGAAAACGGCATTGCGAGCACCGTGCCGGCAAAACCGGTTACGCACTGAATAATGTTGGTCAGCAGTACAACTACGAGAAATAAAGCATTGAAAAGCATCAGAAAGCGAAGACCTCAATTCCCATCATATTGCCGAGGGCTTTAATCTCCTTTGTTATGTCGCCCATCGCAACGGCGTAGTGCGGCTCCCAGCCGTATTTAACAGCGCCCTCGACGAGCTCCTTAACGGGATATTCCGTTTTAACGACCAGCGATGTGCCGTAAAACTGTTTGGGTCTGTCAAGCGCTTCGCCCTTTGCCGAGAAAAAGCGGAAAGTGCCGTCCGGCTCTCTGCCGATGCGGAAAACGGTAACGGCTTTTTCGGCCTTGCATCCGAATTCGAGCGTAGGTCCGATTTTTCTGTTGCAGTGCACTCCCGCGCAGGCGCCGGTGTCCTCCCTTGCGAGCGAACAGGGTGCCATTCCGCAGTGCCAGAAAGTGAGTGTGTTTTCGTTTTCATCAAGTGAAACGGGGTCGCCGAAGAAAGCGCATTTGCCGGTGAGCTTCTGAGCGGCGTACATTGAGAGCGCGCCGTAAGCATCCGCCTCGCAGGCGGCGGGAACGCCGAGATCATTGAGTATTCCGAGCACCGAGCAAACGGGCGTGCCGAATGAAACGAAGAAGTCGGGCCAGCAGCGGCTTGCGAGAGCGCCCACGCCGTTTGCCTCAACGTATTCTTTGTATGCTTTGTAAAGGCGCGCAAAGTCGCTCACATTTTTGCCGTCAATCTCATCGAGTCCCGAGATTCTTGTTTTCGCGTCCGCGAGGTATTCGTCGATTTCCTCATCGCTGTATGTTTTTGCTTTTTCGATAAGCTCTCTCGCCTCTATGGATTCAAGGCGCACGCCGAAATTCTTCAGCATCTCGCTGTCAAGAGCCCTGCCGAAGCCGAAGCCCTGCGGGGTGTGACCCACCTGAAGGAGCTTAAGGCTCTTCATTTCTTTGATGAGTCTTGCCGCCGAAACGGCCGCCGATACTTTGCTCTCAACCTCTTTTTCATCGGGCGCGCCGAAAACATATTCAAACGCTCTGCCGAAATGCCTCATGGCGTTGCCGGCGGAGAATGCGCCCGTGAGGGAGTTAAGGCGAAGCCTCGTGCCGTCAATGACGGGCTCCCTGAGAGTCCAGAGGATAACGGGGCAGTCAAAGCGCGCAATAACCTCGCTTATATAGGCGGAATTTGCGAACGTGAGATTCTGCACAACCGCCACATCGGGATTTACCGTGTCAAGATACGATTTGAGTGAGTCGAGTGTGAGGAGCATTTCACCGGGCACTGCAAAACCGGGGTCGATTTTTCCGAGCAGCGCGGCGCTCTCGTCAAAGAGCTTCTGAGCGCTTTCAAGGTGAAATGTGCCTACGCCTATGGGTATATATACGGGAGTAAAGCTCATAGTATTATTCCTCTGTTCCGTTTACCAGCATGTAGGTTGAGCGGAAATCCATTTTGCCCATACCAAGCTCCATGCCTTTGTTGAATATATCGACCACGTGATTGAGCGTAGGCATTTCAAAGCCGATTTCGCCGCTGAGCTTTTTGGCTATGTTTACATCCTTGTGCTCGTTTTCAAGCGAGAAGGCCGTGGTCCAGTTTTTATTTTTGAGATTCTCTTTCTGAGACTCAAGGTAGAAGTTGCCCGCGCCGCCGTAGGAAACGGCGGTGGCGAAATCGTCAACCGAAATGCCGAGACGGGTCGCAAGGCCCAGGGTCTCATTGACGGCGTTCTGTATCTCCGCGACAAGCGCATTGTGGCAGATTTTCATTGTGATGCCCGTGCCGTTTTCGCCCATACGGATAACGTTGCAGCCCATATACTTGAGAATGGGCTCTATAACGGGGAAGAGCTCCTCGTCACAGCCGGCGAGCACGCCGAGTGTGCCGTCTATTGCGGCGGGCTTGGACTTAACAACGGGGGCGTCCGCAAACTGCGCGCCCTTTGCCTTTATCATTTTTGCGACCTCGAGCGAAACGGAGGGGTCGATTGTGCTCATATCGATGCAGATTTTGCTGCTGTCAATGTAAGGCAGAAGCTCGGTGTAAACGCCTTTCACGTGCTCCGATTTCGGCACCATCGTGATGATGACATCCGCGTTTTTCGCAACCTCAATGTTGCTTTCGCAGGGCACTGCGCCCTGCTCCGCAAGCTGCTGAACCTTTTCTTTGTTTATATCCGAAACAAAAACTTTGTCGTCGTGCTTTTTGACTATGTTGGCGCTCATGCTTTCGCCCATGATCCCGAGGCCTATGAATCCTATTTTCATATTTCAAAACTCCTTAATCGGTGATTGTGTTGTCCCACGCCTGTGAAAACCTCTCAATGCCGTAATCGGTGAAGGGATGATAGAAGCTGTCCTTGAA
>DBWO01000038.1:50393-50635 GCA_002309055.1 Ruminococcaceae bacterium UBA1236 | reverse complement strand
ATGAAGCCGATGAGAGCGTTTTTGCCCAGGGCAACCTCGCCCTTGTCGGTAGCGGGGCCGTCTGCGATAACTTCGCCTTCCTTGACTCTCTGGCCGACTTCAACGATGGGTCTCTGGTTGTTACAGGTGGCCTGGTTGGAGCGCATGAACTTGATTACTTCGTAAACGGTGGTCTCGCCGTCGTCGCCGAGGATTTCGATTGAATCCGCGCTGACTTTGGTGACAACGCCGTCTTTCTTTGC
>DBWO01000038.1:46245-50324 GCA_002309055.1 Ruminococcaceae bacterium UBA1236 | reverse complement strand
AGCGGAACTGCCTGCTTCTGCATGTTTGAACCCATGAGGGCGCGGTTCGCGTCGTCGTTCTCAAGGAAGGGAATCATTGCCGTAGCGACAGAAACAACCATCTTGGGCGAAATATCCATATAGTCCGCGTTGGAGGGGTCGGTCTCAAGGAAGCCATCCTTGTGTCTCGCGGCTATCTTGCTGTTGACGAATCTGTTGTTTTCGTCAAGGGGTTCGTTCGCCTGAGCTACGATGAAATCGTCCTCGGTGTCGGCGGTCATATATTCCACTTCGTCAAGGACCACGCCGGTCTTCTTGTCTATCTTTCTGTAAGGCGCCTCAATGAAACCGTAGCTGTTGATTTTCGCGAAAGATGCGAGGTAGGAGATAAGGCCGATGTTGGGGCCTTCGGGGGTCTCTATGGGGCACATTCTGCCGTAATGTGTGTAGTGAACGTCACGGACTTCGAAACCCGCTCTGTCTCTTGAAAGACCGCCGGGGCCGAGGGCCGAGATACGGCGCTTATGAGTGAGCTCGGCAAGGGGGTTTGCCTGGTCCATGAACTGTGAGAGCGGTGATGAACCGAAGAACTCTCTGATTGCGGTGGTGACGGGGCGGATGTTGATGAGGGTCTGGGGAGTGACCTTTTCGTCCTCCTCCTGAGCCTGGATGTTCATCCTCTCCTTAACCACTCTTTCCATCCTCGAAAGGCCTATCTTAAACTGGTTCTGAAGCAGTTCGCCGACGGAGCGGATACGTCTGTTGCCGAGGTGATCTATATCGTCGATATTGCCTATGTGCTTGGTAAGGCAATTCACATAGTTAACGGAAGCGTAGATGTCGTCTCTGATAATGTGCTTGGGGATAAGCTCATCCGCGCGCTCTTTGAGGGCGGCGAGGATGGCCTTCTTGTCTTTGCCGCACTCCTCAAGAATTTCGGCTATAATGCTGTATCTTACCTTTTCGCCTACGCCGATTTCCTCAAGCTGTTCGGCCTTTATGCCTTTGGGAAGCACCGCGAGAGGATCAACCATGCGGTTTGAGATAATGCTGATGATTGAGCCGTCTTCGCACTGCACGTTAACCTTCCAGACGCCGTGCGCCTCGAAGGTGTCCGCAAGCTCTCTCGTGCACACTTCGCCCTGCTCGCCGAGCAGTTCGCCGGTGCTCTCGCTGACAACGGGATCCGCAAGAGTGCAGCCGGGAAGGCGGTTTCTCAGAGCGAGCTTCTTGTTGTATTTATATCTGCCGACTCTTGAAATATCGTAACGGTGCTCGTCAAAGAACAGATTGTCGATATTCTGCTTCGCTACGTCAAGAGTAACGGGCTCACCGGGACGCATCTTCTTGAACATCTCCATAAGAGCTTCCTCGGTGTTTCTGGTCTCATCTCTCTCGAGAGTTGCCTCAAGCTTTTCGTCATTGCCGAAAAACTCTCTGATATCCGTGTTTGAGCTGAGGCCCAGTGCGCGCACGAAAGTTGAAATGAGAATCTTCTTGTTCTTATCGATTTTGACATAGAAAATGTCGTTGACATCGGTTTCGTACTCGAGCCAGGCGCCTCTGTTGGGGTTGATGGTGCTGGTGTAGAGCTCCTTACCGGTCTTGTCGTGGGTCATATCGTAGTAAACACCCGGGGAACGGACGAGCTGAGAGACAATAACTCTCTCCGCGCCGTTGATAACGAATGTGCCGCTCTCTGTCATAATGGGGAAATCACCCATGTAGATTTCCGACTCCTTGATGGTGCCGGTCGCCTTGTTCTGCAGTCTCGCGGTCACTCGAAGGGGGGCGGCGTAAGTGGTGTCCCTCTCCTTGCATTCACGCACGTTGTATTTCGGCTTGTCGTCAAAACGATAGTCGATGAAGCTTAAGACAAGATTGCCGGAGAAATCCGTGATCTCCGTCATATCACGGAACGCTTCTCTGAGGCCTGTTTCGATAAACCACTGATAGGATGATTTCTGAATCTCTATCAGGTTAGGCATATCCATAACCTCATTGATCTTGCCGAAGCTCATACGCGTGCAGCTTCCTCTTGTAACGGGCTTCACATTGAGCATCTGATAATCCTCCGTTTAAAAAATTCCGTTGAGGGAATCTGTTTTCCTCTCTCCCTTTATAGAGTAAAATAAAGAGGGCGACAAATTCCACAGTAAACAAGTCGAAATTATAGTCGCCCATATAATAAAAGTCAAGAAAAACTTTTCCTATTCGATTTTATTTTTATTTTTTGTTATAGTGCACAGTCCAAAGCGCGTGTTTTTGCGAAAGTTCGTTAAAAATGACGGATGATTTTTTATCTTTTTATCACCGTAAAACGCTTTTCCTCACCGCAGGCGAGGGTTTTTTCGGTTATAAGCGAATATATATCCGCCGCCCTGCATTGAAGGTCAAACACCCTCTGCATGTCCGCCGGCGCGTCCCTGAAATCCGCCGCCTTTGTGATAACGGGCAGGGTTGCCGTCTTCTTCATCATCCTTATTATCTCCGCTCCCCTGTCATTAAAGCCGAGCACTCTGATATAAGCCGGGGGCGCGGCGGCATCCTGCGCCGTGATGCCGAGAAGCGCGCTCAGAGCGATGCGTCTTATGCGGGCGTGAGAGTATCTTTTCGTCTTCGCCAGAGTGTAAAATTCCTCAAGAGTGCCCGCGTCATAAGCCGCCTTTGCAATCCTGTTTTCAATGCCCTCCGAAACGTCCGGCAGAAGCGCGATTTCGGGCGCGCTCATTGTGCGGATTTTATAGAGCACAAGGTTTTCATATTTCTTCATATCTGCGGGGTTAAGTTCACCCGGGTATGCACCCTGAGGCACATAATCACGCCAGTCCTCCCCCGCTCTTATGCGTCTGCGGATTTCGGCGCCCGAGGCAAAGGAGCCCTGTGCGCCCGCGCTGTCGTGCGCGGCGCCGGCCCTGGGCACGGTTTCGGGGTTTATCCTGCTGCCCGAATTCTTAAGGGCGCGGATATATTCAATACCGAGTATGTTATTCGGCTCCTTAAGCAAATCTGCGCTCTCCGCGTCAAACGCTCTCACGGCATTTTCACGGGCCGAAGCGTAGGAAATGCCCGATTCAAGCTCTTTTTTAATCAAGGCGTCAACATCATCGCTCTCTGTAAGTTCAGCCGCCTTTTCAAGCTTTGCCGTACTGCCGCACTCGCTCGCGAAAATGAGAGAATCCACACAGCCCGCAGCGTCCAGAATCCCGGCCGCTCCGCGTGCGAAACCGTTGGCCCCCGCCGTTGAATACTCAACGGGAAGCTGCAGAATAAGGTCATATCCGTTTTCAAGAGCGGCGCTCACGCGATCGCTCACATCAAAAATTGCGGGCTCTCCGCGCTGCACGAAATTTCCGCTCATAACGCCCGCGATATGCGTGAATCCGCCCTCCCGTGCCTTTTGGGCCAGGAAAGCGTGACCGTTATGAAATGGATTGAATTCGCAGATTACGCCGGCAATTTTCATTCTTTATGCTCCTTGGTCTTGAAAAATCCGAATTACAGGTATATAATAAATCAGTCAGCAGTTTACTGCAAGCAAAATTTTATTTCGGAGAGTAAAATATGAAAATTCTTGTTATCAATTGCGGCTCATCATCACTCAAGTATCAGCTTATCGACATGGACGGCGAAGTCCTGCTTGCGAAAGGTATATGCGAGCAGATAGGCGACTCCAACGCGGCATTCACGCACAAGGTGCCCGCGGACGAGAGCAAAAACATCAAGGACAGGCCCCACGAAATGGCGGACCACGGCGCGGCAATCCAGCTTGTGCTTGACACGCTCGTAAGCCCCGAAAACGGCGTTATTTCCTCAATGAGCGAAATCGACGCGGTAGGTCACAGAGTGCTCCACGGCGCAGAGGAATTCTCATCCTCCGTGCTCGTAACCCCCGCCGTTAAAGAAGCAGTCAGAAAGTGCTTCAAGTTCGGCCCCCTTCACAACCCCGCAAACCTCAAGGGTATCGAAGCCTGCGAAAAGATTATGGATGTTCCCCAGGTTGCCGTTTTCGACACCGGTTTCCATCAGACAATGCCCGATTACGCTTATATGTACGCTCTTCCCTATGAGTTTTATGAGGTTGACGGAATCCGCAGATA
>DBWO01000038.1:0-46191 GCA_002309055.1 Ruminococcaceae bacterium UBA1236 | reverse complement strand
TTGTCACCTGCCACCTCGGCAACGGCTCGTCAATCACCGCCGTTCAGGACGGCAAATGCCTTGACACCTCAATGGGTCTTACTCCGCTCGAGGGCATCATTATGGGCACAAGATGCGGAACGGTTGACCCCGCCATCGTAACAACGGTTATGAAAGCTCGCGGTCTCTCCCCCGACGAAATGGACGCTCTTATGAATAAGAAGAGCGGTATGCTCGGCCTCGCCGGCACATCCGACAACAGAACAATTGAAAACAGAGCAAAGCAGGGCGACGAAAGAGCAATGCTCGTTGAGAGCATCCTCTGCCATCAGCTTGTTAAATACATAGGCGGTTACGCCGCGGCAATGGGCGGCATAGACGCAGTGGTATTCACCGGCGGTATCGGCGAAAACAACCCGCAGTACAGGACAAGAGTAGCCGACAAGCTCGCCTTCCTCGGAACAGCAATCGACGAGGAGAAAAACCACGTCAGAGGCGAGGAAATCGAGATTTCCGTGCCCGGCTCAAAGCTGAGGATGTTTGTAATCCCCACCAACGAGGAACTTGTTATTGCGAGAGATACAAAGGAAATCGTTGAAAAGCTGTAATATACGGTAATAAAATATGAATTGACCCGCGCTCCGAACGGAGCGCGGGTCTGATTTTATCTCAGAGTTCTCAGCTTTTCTTTTCTATCCGGCGGAATTCTGTAGCTTTCAAGCGCTTTCTGAACCGCCTTCTTATGAACATCCGGATAAAGCCGCCTTTCCTCAATAAAAGGCAAAACGGAATCATACCGCTTTGCGAGCGCCGTGGCAAAATACCACGCCGCCATCATATTCACATAATATTCATCCGACTTTACGGCGGCGACTCTTTCGGCATATCGCGGATCGAAATCCTCATCCAGAAAATGCTCCATAAGCATACCGATGCCGAACCTCACGGTGTAGGTTTCGCCCGAATCAATCCATCTGTCAATGAAGGGCAAAAGCTCCGCGCGGTGTTTTTTGAAAACTTTGGGAGACAGCTGATCGCAAGTAGCCCAGTTATCAACAAACGGCAGAAATTCATCCGTTTTGTGCACACATTCGTCAAAATCCTTTATCAGTGAAAGCGCGAACGCGTGAAGCTGGTTTTCCTCAAAATACTTATGAGGAAGACCCTCAAAGATGAGATGCGCGTCAATTAATTTCGCAAGCCGGCGTAAATCCGGAGTGCGCACGCCGATTATCGTTTCCGGGTCAACCGACGGTATCAGCTTTGCCTGAAAATCACGGTATTTCTCATCCCTAAGCTCATAAAGCCGGTTTATTATATCCTGTTTTTTCATTATATTGTCACACTGCCCGTAAGAGCCTTTCCGCCTTTGGCGTAAGGGCTGTAAGGAGTTATTTTAACGCTGTATGTGCCGCTTCCGGCAGAGCCGATATTAACGCGCATATCACCCGCGTCCGCGCGCACATAGTTGGAGATAACCGTGTCGGCATATATTTCATTCGCGCCCGCGCTCACGCTGATTTTATAATCGCCCGCGCCCCAGTATCCGTCCGCTTTCGGGAATACCAGCACGGTGTTTCCTTCGTCATCCTTTTCCGCTGTTATCTGCGCGCCGTCCGGGAAGACGGGGGCGGTGTCAAAGGATTTCATATTGCCCCAGGTGTATCTGTGCGCGGATACTTTCGCGACATCCGTAAGAAAATAGTCATTTTTTTCGAAGAACATATGGCTCACAATGTCGTAAGCTCTCAGGCGGATGCTGCCCGCCTCGTCCGCCTCGACAATCCAGAAGCCTCCGGATTCGCCCGGGGCGTCTTCATCGCCGTGAATATAGTTGCGGTTGCTCATAAACGCCGAAAGTGAACCCGTGCCCACAGCCGTGAACGAGCCCTGCCAGATTGACCTCGGGTCGCTTATCGAATAGTGCGAATGGCCTGAGAAATCCACAATCTGCGGATATTTGCTGTATATGCTCCTCACCGTGAGGTCGCCCCAGTTTACGCTTCCGAAAACAGTTGCAAACGGGTGCGGATGCTGTATAACAAAAACGGGCTTGTCTTTGTCCTGCGCGGTGGCGGCGTCAAGCTCCGAGGTGAGCCATTCCTTCTTTGAGTCAAAAGTTTTGCCGTCATCCGAATAAGAGCAGGCGATGAAATGGTAGCCGTTAATTACAAGATGCCTGTCAACATCCTGCCCCATATTTCTTCTGTAAGCGTCATAGGTGACTGTGGGATCTTCATCGCGGTATGAGATGAACTCGTGATTGCCGAGCACGGTGATAAGCTCCGTGCCCTCGCGGATGTTTTCATTTACGATTTTGTTGAAAAGCTCATATTCTTTGTCCGCGCCCGATGTGGCGTAATCGCCCGCGACGATAACGGCGTCAAGGCCCTTGTATTCGCAGGAATCCGCGTAAGCGTAGCTGTCGGCAAAAAGCTCCGCAAGCCGCTTAGCCGCCGCCTGCTCCGGGTCGCCGTCAAGGTGCACATCGCTCGTCACCACAAAGCGCAAAACGGGTTTGAAGCCGTCGGGCGCCGCCGGCAGGGCCTTTCCCGTGCCCGACACAACCGATGAAATACCTATCCATACGCCGAAAACTGCCGTAATGAATCTGAATAAAAACTGTTCAAAAAATAATCCTGCCATAATAACGCCTCCGGGAATATAAAAATTATATTTTGAGTATATCATATGATTGCATTACATTCAAGATAAAACCAAAAAGGACTCACGGGTAAAATACCCGTGAGTCCGAAAATATATCCGTTTGTTTGCTTAAAGGCCGGACGGATATCAATCAAACAGCTGCCCGGGGAGCTTCAGCTTTTCTTTCGGCGGAAACTGCCTGTCAAACTCAGCGACATCCGATTCATCCACATAGTAACCCTCCGGTGTGCGGTAAACCCCCGTCACGCCGTCAAGATAACCGGGTATAAGCTCCTTGCAGAGGAAGAAGGATATGTCGGCGTCCGCCGGAAAATCGTTATACCTTATTCCGAAGCCGGAAGCGCAGGCAAAGCCGCTCTTGCCGTAAAAATCTATGTTGCCCTCAAAAAGCACGGCGCCGTATCCGAGCTCCGCCGCTTTTTCAAGCGAAAAATCAAGCAGCTTCTTGCCGTATCCCTGCCGCTTGAGACCGGGCGTTATGCAGATAGGACCCATTGTGAGCACGGGTATTGTTTTCCCGTTATCGGCCTCAATAACGGTTTTCACAAACATATTCTGCCCTATTATTCTGCCGCCCTGCTCCATCACAAAGTCAAGCTCTTTCACAAAGGCGGGGTCGTCGCGGAGCACGTGAATCACATAGTGCTCAAGGCATCCGGGGCGGTAAACATTCCAGAAAGATTCTCTTATGAGATTTTCGGTTTCTCTGTAATCCTCCGGCTTTTCCAAACGATATGTACAGTCATCTGTAATCATTTTTTGCTCCGTTTCATATTTTGTTGCCGCGGGCAGAGTTGCTCCGTTTCCGTTTTCATCGGGAAACGGGGTAAGGCTGTCATCCCTCACGCTCTCCCTCTCGGCGGGATTGCGGAAATCCGGCACGCGGTAATTTTCTCCGTGATTAAGGCAGCTTCTCCACGCAAGTATGGCCGTCGCGGACATATTCACGGCGCGGTAAACATCAAAGAAAGGTTTCTCCCCGCCGAGCAGATACGCCTTTATATTCTGCACGGTGCGGTAATCGCCTCCGCCGTGTCCGGATTGAGTTTCACCGGCCTGCGGAGCGCTCTCGTGCATAATAACGTTGCCCTCAAGGCCCTCCGGCTTTGTGTGATTGAAATAATACTGACGCACCTTGCCGCCGGGGATGTATCCGCCGTATTCAACGCCCGACAAATCCCCGCATACGCGGTATCTGCTGTAATCGGAGGCCATCGCCGTGCATCCCGTAACGCGGGCCGTCAGCCCTCCCGTCATCTCGCACAGCATCATCGCCATTCCGTCATAATTGTGGCGCCATTCCCTTATCCCGTAAAGCAAATCCGAATGCGTTGCCCTCGCGGAAACATAGCGCACTTCACTGCCTGTAAGATACATAACGGGGCCGAGAGTGTGAGTGATATAATAGGTTCTCGGCAGCCACGCCCTCCAGTGAAACGGGCCGGGAGTCAGGCGCCTGAGGCCTTCGTTATCATCGGAATGATTGTACTCGCCTTCGGCATAAAGCAAGGTTCCCAGGCTGCCGCCGCTGATTATTTCATTCATCTTGACCATTTCATCAGAGAAAGGGTAATTCTCGCACAGCATATATTTCCTGCCGGTTTTTTCAACCGCCTCGCAAAGTTCAACGCACTCTTTCAGCGTTGACGAAGCGGTGCATTCGCTGAGCACATCCATGCCCGCATTTAGTGCTTTCACGGCAAAAGGTGTATGCTGATGAAAATAATTCGCGAGGAAAACAGCGTTCATTTCCGCCTCTTTGCCGTAATCGAGAAAAGAGTCAAAATCCGTAAAGCTCTTTATTTTCGGATCAATATTTTCAATGCTTTCAGCGTTTTTATCGCAGACCGCGACAATTTCAAAGTCGCTGTCTGCGGACATTATTTCAAGGTATGAGCTGCCTCTCCAGGCTCCGAACATGCCAATCTTTATTTTTGACATAGAATCACTCCGTCTTGCTTATTCAGAAAGCGTTTTACGAATCGAAGAACTGCAGGTCGCCGTCAAGCGTGAGCCTTTCGGTGTGCGGATAATCGAATATCTCGCCTTTATCGGCGGATTCAAGATACTTAACAAATTTATCCGCTTCCCACTTTGCCATAGGAAGGTCGTGCATGAGATAGTTGCCGCAGTTTTCCGGCGTTGCGCCGGGCACCTCGCCCTCAAAATCTCTCATATACTTAAACGCTTCCAGCATAATCGGATACATTTCTGACGCCTCGGGGCGGCCTTTCACGATGATATAAAAGCCGGTGAGACAGCCCATCGGGCCCCAGTAGATGAGCTTATCTTTCCACTCGGGGTGGTTTCTTAGATAGGTCGCCACAACGTGCTCAATGGTGTGCATAGCGGCGGGCGCGATTGCCGGCTCCCTGTTGGGGGTCTTGAGGCGGATGTCAAATGTGGTGGCGAGCTCCTCGCCGAGAACATCAACCCTGCTCTCAAATATGCCGGGCACTATTTTTGTGTGATCAACTGAAAAACTGGGAATAAGATCCATTGTATGTTCCTCCGTAATATATCAATTATTTTTATTTCTATATGTTACTGCCCGAATCTGCGGACAATATCGCCCTCGCAGTCAAGCAGTATCCGCTCAACATCCGCGCCGTAAATATCAAGCCCTTCGGCCTTTATCAGCTCCACATCGTTTATGCCGTAAAAGCTGTTTGCAAGCTCCTTCACATAGCCGAAGCCGTATTCCGGCACAAAATCTCCGCCGGCCGTTGTCACATAAAAGAGTCTGCGCGCTTTGCAAAGGCCCTCGGGAGCCCCTTTTTCATTGTAACGGAAGGTCACGCCTACCGCGTTTATCTGCTCAAAATACTGTTTGAGAGAAGCGGGGAAAGAAAAATCCCAGAACGGCGCGGCAATCACGATTTCGTCTGCCTGTGAAAACCCCCGCGCAAGGTCAAACACAGGGTCGTCATAACTACCTTCCGCTATAAGGCGGTCCCTTTTATTGATAAATTCTTCGTCGGTCAGCGGGAAAGCGCATTTTTCAAGCCTCAGTTCTTTGACCGGCTTGTTCAGCGCCGCTATAAGGCAGTCCGCCAGGCGCTTTGTCCTGGACTGCGCACGCACACACGCGTTTACAAACAAAATCATAAACTTATTCTCCCTGTGATTGTTTTTCTTCTCAAAAAAATGATTAACCCGACATAAAGATTGCATTAGCGTTTTTTGAATTGATAAAGTATTCTGCCGCAATATAATTAATTGTAACACAATTTTATGCAAATTTAAAGGTGCCGCAAAGAAAAAGGCATCCGGAAATTTCCGGATGCCTTTTTATATGTCGGAATATGCTGCGGGATCAGTTGTACTTTCCGAAAAGAACGCCAAACCAGATTTTGACTGCGTCAAGGAAACCGGCTTTCACTATGGTGACATCCTGCTGATATTTGCAGCCGCCTACCCTGACCTCAACCTGTATGGTCTGGTCTTTGTTGCTGCTGACCCTGGGCTCATCCCATTTAATATACTGCTTACCGTAGAGCTCGAGGTCAATGTAATAGCCGCCCGCGTCCTTCTGAACCTCATACTCGGTTTTGATGTCGTCTTTCAGTACATAGACATAGTCCTTGAATGTGACTTTGTAAACAACGCCGTCAAATTTAAGGTCGGGAACGAAATAATAATTGAATATGTTGCCTTTGATTTTGCCGTCATCCGGGCCGTATGTGTAAGTGAATGAGCCTTCGGGCTTCGAAATCATCTGAACAGCTTTGATGGGGTTCGCCTGGGTTCTGAATGTGACGGAATCCACGGTGTCGCTGTTGCCGAAAAGAGAGCTGAAGATATTGCCCGACGCGTATTTTGAAGTGAATGTAACCGTGCTGCCGGTGTAGAGGCCTACGGGATTGAGAACCTGCTTCACATCACCGTCTTTGAATTCAAGTATGGTTGTACCCTCGGAATCTCTGAAAATGAAGCGCGCGCCCGTGAAATCGAAATTAACTTTGTTTACATCGGTAACGGAGTCAACCGTGAAATCAATATCCTCCACATAAACCCTGTTTGACGAGGGCTGGCTGATGAAGCCGCAGGTGGTCTTGTCGATATTGAAGAAATAAAGGTCAAAGGAGCAGGCCTTGCCGTCTTTCGCGGAAATGTTGATGGTATAGGATGACGAAAGCAAGCCGAGGAGGCCGAATTCATAGGAGTCAAGCACGTTGCCGTCTGCGCCTGTGCTCAGCTCTTTTGACTTGCCGTTTTTGTCGGAAATAACGACCTTGGGCTTGGCGTTGCCGAAAGTTATGATGCCGTATTTTCCTTTGCCGGAAAATGTGCATTTGAAGGTGTCACCCGCCGCGAGATCATAGTGGTTTACTTTGTTCTCAATTATTTCACCCTCGTAGGTGTTTGCATAGGGAAAAACAGTAGCAACGCCTAAAATGATTAATGCCGAGAGTATAAAACTGAGGATTTTTTTCGCTTTCATTTTGTTTCTCTCCTTTTTGGATAGTATTGCCGGTTTTCACGTTTCTCTCCCGGATTGCCCGCGAAAGCCGGAAAGATTGTTAATACATTATTATATTACCACAAAACCGGCGCAGATACAACAGTTTTATCTGCCGTTATGCCGGGACAACAGAACCACGGTCTCAAGCTTGTTTTCATCGGTCAAACAGAGTCGCATTGCATATTCATCATTATTACATTATATGAAACTTGAGTTCAATTGATTTCATAATTTTGTCGTATTCCTTATTCTACTCAAAAATTTTTATCATCTCAGCAAAAGATTGCTTAACAATTATTATCAGTCAGTCTGCTTTTATGAATCAAGTAATAAAAGTATATTGTTAATATCAGTTGTGTTAATTTTTTTCGGATTTCCTTTAAGCGAAATGGTAGTATTCTTCTTTACAAATATTTTCTTTGCTTCCTCCGCAATATCATCTTTAGATATTCTGTCAAAAGAGCGTATCCTTTTATCCGGATCAAACCCTGTTCGTTCAATAATATGCCCTTCAAACGCAGCCGACCAATTGAGGTTATCAGGCTCATCAAGCATAAACAAATAATTGGTAGTCTCTTTTTGCTTTTCTGTATTTAAATCAAAGTCTCCTGTTTTCAGTCTGTTTATTTGAGAAATAACGGCACTGATTGAATCAATAATATCTTTATGATTCACTTCATAGAAAAGTTCGTAGCGACCTATGTTTGCATATTCTTCAAGATAGCAATCATAAGAGTAAGCATAGGCGTTACCTTCAGATAAAGCGTAGCCGACAAGAGAATCGTCACCGCTGAACAAAGTCCGGTAAATAATGCTCAGTAATCTCCGCTTAAACTTAGCTGTTTCAATGTCAAAAGATATGCAGACAATACAGTAATCCGATCTCTTGATTGCTATATTTCCGTTTCTGTTGCAAAAGTCAACAGGCACCGGTGCAGTATTGTCGCGAAACAGACATATATCGGAAACAGGAAAAGCAGAAACAGCTTTTTTAATCAACTTTTCACCATCTGAACCGATGTTTCCCGTAACATAAACGAACAAATTGCCTGATGATACTATTTTATCTCTGAAGGCATTGAGCTTTTTCAAAGAGACTCTTGAAACCGTGGTTTTGTTACCGGTTATTGTCATTTCGTTTGCAGTGCCGTTCCAAAAAGCCAGACCGTGATTATAGCCTGCTGTGTTTTTAGAATCATTTTCGCGAATTTCAGCATATATTCTTTCTTTTTCTGTTTCATATTCTTCATTGGAAATACTGATTGGAAGCAGAAGCTCAGAAAGGATTTCCGAAGCTGCAGCTATTCCGGAAGTAATACCGGTAATTGAAAACCGAATAAACTCTTTATAAGTTGATGCATCAAGATACAGACCGTTTTTATGTAACAAAGCATAAAAACCATTATCATGCATATGGCTCAAATTGCGGAAAACGGTGTGTTCATACAGATGGGATATGCCGTTTTCGTTCTTTGTCTCATACATACTCCCGGCTAAAATATACACAGAAATGCAAAATGAATGAAGATGCTCGTTTGTCAGAAAAAACAAATCTGTGTTGTTGACGGTATAGTGTTTCTCTTTCATATTATAGGATTCCTCTGTTATTGATAATTCTTAGATCTTCTGTTTATAATCACATTAAATTATTCAATTATTTTGAAGTATTTAAGTGCATCGGTAATTGCTTTTTCTTTTTCGGGAGTGCAATTGGGCTGTCTGGAGTTTTCGGATTTGGGATGGTTATAATTCTGTCTTTCAATGATGCCATACTTCTGTTTAATCTGAGCAATATTTAAATGAGAAACTTTCAGCTTATATTTGCTGTAAACATAATTTTTTATCTCTTGATATGTTGCCTTTGCTTCAGCAGCTGTCTGATCAAATTCATCAAGATTTATATCTATATCCACGGTGAATTTGGGCTTCTGTTGGGACAAGAGAACCACCGTCTCAATATGATTCGTAAACGGAAACATATCCACGGGCGTTATCTTCTGCACCTTGTAGCCGCCTTTTGTTATAAGCCGCAGGTCTCTCGCGAGGGTTTCGGGGTTGCAGGAGATATACACAACCCTGTCCGGCTTCATTCTTAGCAGGGAGTTTATGAATTTGCGGCTGCTTCCCGCGCGCGGAGGATCCATAAGCACTACATCCGTCTTTTCGCCCTCTGCGGCCATTTCTTCCATAAAATCGCCTGCGTCGGCGCAGTAAAAACGGGCGTTCTTTATGCCGTTTCTCTTTGCATTTGAGATTGCGTCGCTCACCGCGTCCGGATTAAGCTCAACTCCGATAACTCTGCCCGCGCTCCGGGAGGCGGCAAGTCCGATTGTGCCGATGCCGCAGTAGGCGTCAATCGCGGTTGTGTTTTCATCGAGCGCGGCGTATTCAAGAGCTTTCGCATAGAGCTTTTCGCACTGAACGGGATTAATCTGATAAAACGAGCGCGCGCTTATCGCGAAGCGAAGGCCGCACAGCACATCCTCGATGTACCCTTTGCCGTAAAGGATTTCTTCTCTGTCGCCGAGCACGAGATTTGTGTCTTTCGGATTTATGTTAAGAATAACGGTTGTGATTTCGGGGTGTGTCCCGGTCAGCTTCGCAATGAACTTTTTCTTCATCGGGAAAACGGAGTTTGCCGCAACGAGCACCACCATCACCTCGCCGGTCGAAAAGCCGCGCTTTATCAGCACGTGGCGCAGCCAGCCCGTGCGCCTGTCCTCATCATAAACCTGAATCTTAAACTCCGGCAGCATCTCTCTTATATCGGTGATTATCTTATCTGCCGTTTCGTCTTCCGTCATACAGGAGTCAACATTGACAATGCGGTGGCTTCCGCTCTGATAAACGCCAGATATGATTTTGCCGCTCTTTGTTCTGCCGAATGCCGCCTGCACCTTGTTGCGGTAGTGAAGGGGATTATCCATACCGATGATTTTGCCGACTCTGCCGAATTCTTTCAAAAGGATTTCAGCCCTCGCCTGCTTCCATTTAAGCTGGCGGGGGTATGTCATATTCTGAAGCTGACAGCCGCCACATTTTTTCGCGAGCGGGCAAGCGTCGGGATTTGTTTTAAGGTTTGATTTCTGTGACATTATTTCACCGTTTCAAATTGATTTTTCAATATATTATAACCTTTTCGCCCTGCTTTACCGGCGCGCCGGCAACCGGCAGATCAAATCGGTAAAGTACCGGCTGAAGGCGTATGCTTCTTGCGTTCCAGCCCGTTCCGGACTCGAGATTCGCGTGGTAAACAATATAGTCCACGCCTCCGCTGCTCACAAAACTGCAGTGGCCGGGTCCGTAGGCGGTTTCGGCTTTTGTAAGAACGGGCAGGGGGCTTTTTGTCCAGCCGTACGCGCTGCCGGGCTCACCCGTGAGGGTCAGCATCCCGATGCAGTAGTCGTCCGTCCAGCTGCCGCTTGCCGAGTAGAAAAGGAAAACATTTTCGCCGTGATAAAGCACGGCGGGCGCTTCGTTTATCGCCATACCCTTTTTCTCCCAGGAGTAAAAGGGGCGCGAAATCATCACCCTTTCGCCGTCAATGTGCAGCGGGTCGCTCATATGGGCAATATATAAATTCTGCCGCCCGTCCGTGTCGGACTCCCAGCCGGACCAGATGAACCAGAGCTCGCCTTTGTATTGAAGCACAGTGCCGTCGATTGCCCACTTGTCGCTCGGATCGCTTATTTTGCCCTCCATAACGTATTCGCCTTCGGGCGTGTCGCAGGAGAGGACGTACATCCTGTGGTTTTCATTTGCACCGTCGTCCGCGCAGACATAGATATACCACCTGCCGTCAAAGCAGTGAAGCTCCGGCGCCCAGTAATCGCTTGACCACCCGGTGCCTTCCGGCGCAGTGTAAACACGGCTGCCGGGCGCATCCCAGAGCTGCGCGAGAGAATCAGCGCTCTTGACTCCCACGCCGTTTCCGAGGGAATAGCAGTAATAATATCTGCCTTCGTGCTCATAAAAGCACGGGTCGCAGCCGCCGCCCAGCGGCATTTCGGCCGCGGAACCTTCACCCGGGGAATCCGGACGCTCCGGCACGGGAAGCACGGAGTTTAAAAGCGAAGAGAAAAAAACGAGAACAGCGCAGATAAGCGAAACAGATTTCATTTTTATTTTCTCCTTTACGGTATATGCCCGTCAGGCGTTTGTATCCTGTATTTATATTATATGCAATACTGCAAATTCAGTCAATAGCAAATACGCCCGCCTGCCGCGAGAGAGCGGGCGCACCCGACCGCGTTTCTTGGTGAAAATTCACAAAAAAAGAGCAATTATTTTAATACGCAAAATCAAAGGTTTTTGTTGAAAAATACTTTGCCGACTGTATAATATAAAATAAGGTATTCCGGCTTGAAGCCGCGCCTAAAAAATAATGATCAGGAGTGTTATTATGAGCGAAAAAATCAAAGTTGCCGTTATCGGCTGCGGCGGCATCGCAAACGGCAAACACCTGCCCGCACTTTCAAGAAACAAAAACGTTGAGGTAGTCGCTTTCTGCGACATAATTGAGGAAAGAGCCGTTGAGGCCGCAAAGAAATACGGCACTCAGGACGCAAGAGTTTATGTTGATTACAAAGAGCTTCTCGAAAAAGAGACGGACGTTGCGGCCGTGCATGTGCTCACGCCCAACCGCTCTCACTCCTTCATAACAATCGATTCTCTCGAAGCTGGCAAGCACGTTATGTGCGAAAAGCCCATGGCAAAGACATACGCCGAGGCAAAGGCGATGTATGAGGCATCCGTCAGGACCGGCAAAAAACTCACAATCGGCTATCAGAGCAGATGGAGAGGTGACTCTCAGTATCTGAAGACCTGCTGTGAAAACGGTCAGCTCGGCGATATTTACTACGCAAGAGCAATCGCCCTCAGAAGAAGAGCCGTGCCCACCTGGGGCGTTTTTCTCAATGAATACGAGCAGGGCGGCGGTCCGCTTATCGACATCGGCACACACGCTCTCGACCTGACTCTCTGGATGATGGATAACTACAAGCCCAAAATGTGCATGGGCGTTAAGTATAAGAAGCTCGGCGACGCCAACGGCACCGCAAACGCCTGGGGCGACTGGGACCCCGAGCAGTACACCGTTGAGGACTCCGCCTTCGGATTTGTCGTTATGGAAAACGGCGCCACGGTCAGCGTTGAGGCAAGCTGGGCGCTCAACATAGCGGATCCCGAGGAGGCAAGCACGCTTCTCTGCGGCGACAAGGGCGGCGCGGATATGCACAACGGCCTTCGCCTCAACTACGTTAAAAACAACAGACAGGTTATCGAGAATCCCTCGTTTGACTGCGGCGGCGTCGCATTCTATGACGGTGCGAGCGACAGAGCGGAGGACCTTGAAAACCTTGCGTTCTATGACGCTATCATAAACGACACAGAGGTCAAGACAAAGCCCGAGCAGGCAATGGTTGTCACTCAGATTCTTGAGGGCATCTATAAATCCGCCGCATCGGGCAAGCCCTATTATTTTAATGAAGAGGAGTAATCGGCAATGAAAATTGCGGTGCAGGTCTATTCCGTAAGAGACGCGATAAAAGACGAAAAAACTCTTTTCGCCGCGCTCAAAAAGATTAAGGAAATCGGCTACGACGGCGTTGAGTTTGCCGGATATTTCGGCGCGGACGCTAAAAAGATAAAGGCAAAGCTCGATGAGCTCGGCCTTGTTTGCGTAGGCGGTCATATCGGCCTTGATGATTTCAAAAAAGAAAACCTTGAGGCAACCATAGAATTTCAGCACACCCTCGGTGTCAAAGCAATAGGCGTGGGCGGCGCTCCGCACAGCACAATGGAAGAGTGCGTACGCACCGGCAAAGTGCTCGGCAGGGCAAGGGACTACGCTATGGAAAAATACGGTATCACCACCTACTACCACAACCACAGCGAGGAATTCAAACCCCTTCGCAACAAACGCCTGCCCATAGATGTCATCGGCAGCTACACAAACCTTGAAATAGACACCTATTGGTCGCATTACGCGGGCGTTAACAACTATAAGTTCCTGCTCGACCATATGAACAGCATAGTTCACCTTCACGTCAAGGACGGCATAGACGGCCACCCCAAGGCGCTGGGCGAGGGCGACTGCGACATAAAAAGCGTTGTCAAAGCGGCGAAGGCGATGGAGCTCGAGTGGCTGATAGTTGAAAACGACGACCCCGTGCCGAACGGCTTTGAAGACATCGCGAGAAGTCTCAAATATCTCAAATCCATAATCTGAGGAGGAAAACAATGAAACTCGGAGTATTCACAACCTTACTGTCTGACAGGTCTCTTGAAGAGTCCCTCAAATATTTCAAATCAATCGGCGCTGAGATGGTTGAAATCGGCTGCGGCGGATTCCCCGGCAAAGCCCACGCCGACCCTGACATTCTTCTGAATGACGAAGCAAAGCTTGAAGAATTCAAAGCGCTTATTGAAAAATACGGTCTTCCCATCAGCGCCCTTTCCTGCCACGGCAACCCCGTTCACCCCGACAAGGAGATTGCCGCGAAGTTTGACAGGGATATGAGAAACGCCGTTCTGCTTGCCGAAAAACTCGGTATCCATCAGATAAACACCTTCTCCGGCTGCCCGGGTGACTGCCCCGAGTCAAAACACCCGAACTGGGTTGTATGCCCCTGGCCCGATGATTTCACCGAAATCCTCGAGTGGCAGTGGAACGAGGTGCTCATCCCCTACTGGAAAGATTTTGTCGCTTTCGCGAAGGCGCACGGCGTTAACAAAATCGCGCTCGAGCTTCATCCCGGCTTCTGCGTTTACAACACACAGAGTCTTATGAGACTGCGTGAGGCGGTCGGCCCCGAAATCGGCGCGAACTTTGACCCGAGCCACCTTATCTGGCAGGGCATGGATCCCGTGGCGTGCATAAGAGAGATGGGCGACGCCATCTTCCACTTCCACGCGAAGGACACCAAGATTGACTCCATCAACACCGCTGTCAACGGCGTGCTGGACACCAAGAGTTACGGCGACGTTATCAACCGCTCCTGGGTATTCCGCACCGTCGGCTACGGCAACGATTACGCCTACTGGAAGGATATGATTTCCGCTCTGCGTATGGTGGGCTATGATTACGCAATAAGCATCGAGCACGAGGATTCGCTCATGAGCCAGAACGAGGGCCTTACCAAGGCCGTCGGCTTCCTTAAAGACGTGCTCATAACCGAGGACACAGGCGCCGCCTGGTGGTTCTGATAAACCTTACCGGAGGATATCCGCAATGAGAAACAATGATGACGATATTAAAATTTTCCGCCCGAAAAAGACCGAATGGGGCAATTCCGATTTAACAAGTCTCGCGGGCATAATGGATAAAAACAGGGCAAACGGCAACAGCGCGAAGGCGTGCATTTTAGGTGAGCGCCTCGCGGACCTCACTCCCGAGGACCTTTGCCCGGACGAAGCGCGCAAGCTGCCGAACAACGTGCTGCTTCAGATGCGCTCGCTTATGGTGTTTTCCGCGCAGATTTCGCTCACGAAGTATCTGCCGTTCACCATCCTTTCAACACAGGCGGTGAACGCTATGTACGCGAAGCTTGAAACAACCGCTCCCGGCTTCTTCGCAAACATCGCGGACGGCTCATCTTTCTCATTCTATTATCTCTCCGTGCGCAAAAACGAGCCCGTCACCGAGATAGGCAATGATTTCGCAATGCTCTGCGATGACGATGACAACGAAAAGCTCAAACAGCTCGGCATGCGCATCTTTGAGGAGATTGAAACAAAAGTCATCTCCCTCATCGAAGAATTCGAGTTTGAAGGATAATTCTGTTTAACCGAAATCCGTTCAAGGCCGGGAAACCCACTGAAAATATAATAATTATTCCCGGTTAAGCGGTGCTTAATTACGATAAACAGGGCTTGTATGCAAAACGCATACAAGCCCTGTTTCTTTTAAAGCGAAAACCGGATTTTATTCCGCCGATTCAATATCCTCTTTGAATTCCTCGTTTATTTCGGGGTAGGCGGAGAGCATCGGCTCTATTTCAGCGCCTTTTTTGCGGTCAAAGTAGTTCTTTGTAATCTTCACAACAAGCGAGCTTAGAGCTATGAGACAAATGAGATTAGGTACCGCCATAAGGCCGTTGAAAGTGTCGTCAATCGCCCAGATGAGATCGCTGTGAATCGTTGATGAAATGGCGATGAGAACAACATAGACCATCTTGAAAATCATAACCGCGCTCTTTCGCACTTTGTCGCTGAATCTGCCGAAGCAGAATTCAACTGCCTTCTCTCCGTAATATGACCATGCGATAACCGTGGTGAATGCGAACAGCGGCAGAATAACCGAGAAAATTCCGGTGCCGAATTTGCCGAAGTTTGATGAAAACATATTCATCGACATAACGCTGTCTTCGCCCGGGGTAAGGGTTTTGATATCAAAAGATGTGAGGAACATAAAAGCGGTGAGTGTGCAGATGATAAAGCTGTCAAAGAACACCTCAAACACTCCCCAGAGGCCCTGCATAACGGGTTCCCTTGTTTCGGACGCCGAGTGAGCGATAACTGATGAGCCGAGGCCTGCCTCGTTTGAAAAGACTCCTCTCGCCATACCCTTTTTGATAACTTGCGAGAATGAGTAGCCGAGTATTCCGCCGCCCGCCGCTTTGAAATTGAAAGCGTGAGAGAAAATCATCGAAAACGCGGTGGGAACATTTCTGATGTGAATGACTATGGCAATTACCGCCATCACGATGAAGAGCAGCGACATAAACGGCACGAGCATTGAGGCAACCTTGCCTATCCTCTTTATGCCGCCGATGATAACCACGGCTGTGATGACTGCTACAACTGCGCCGACAGCAAATTTGATAACAGAAGGATTTTCAAGCGCCGACACCCTTGAAACCGCCTCGGTGAGCGTGCCGGAGATTTTGTTTGTCTGCACGCCGCTCATACCGATTGCGGCAAACACGCAGAAAATCGCGGCAAGATAGCCGAGCCATTTCCGCTTGAGACCGTATGAAATATAGTAAAACGCGCCGCCCGACAGGTTACCTTCTCTGTCCTTCTTTCTGTAATAAAGGCCGAGCACGTTTTCGGAATAGTTTGTAACCATGCCGAAAAACGCGGAAATCCACATCCAGAAAACGGCGCCAGGGCCGCCGGTAAGAATTGCGGAGACAACGCCCACAATGTTACCCGTGCCGACGGTGCCGGAAATAGCGGTTGCAAACGCTTCAAACTGTGACACCGACTGCAGACGGCTGTCCTGCTTTTTCTTTTTGCCCAGAGCTTTTAATGTGGGCACGATGGTGGAATTCAGAGAGGCGCCGAAACGCGTAATCTGAAGGCCCCTTGTGCGGATTGTGAGGAGTATGCCTGTGCCGAGAATCAATATGATTACCGGCCAGCCCCACACAATGCCGTTGAGAGTGTTGTTGACTTTCTCAATAACGGATATAATCTTTTCCAGCATTTTATGCACATCCTTTTCCCCGGTCTGGCAAAACAAAAAAGCCGGCTTCTGCCGACTTCAATAAAAGAAAACAATTGAATTTTCCGATATTCCCCGTCCTTTGGCCTGAGAGATTGGCAAGGCGTCGCCTTGTTTGCACCTTCGGCATCCATAAATGGAATTCTCCGGGGTTTGTCAGCAGACAGTTCATTTTCCCGAACGTTTTACGCCTTGGGCGCCGCAAAAGCGGACCTTTCCTGCAAGCTTCAACCAAGTTATTTATTTTTCGCTGTATTCTATCACACTTATGCGCCGATTGCAAGAGTTTTATTAAATCATTTTAAACAACAGGAATTAGTAGAACAATAATTGTTTATTTTCATTCATTATAATTGAACAGCCGGAAAAAGAAGAGCCGCACCGGGGGTGCGGCTCTGAATGTGATAGATATTGTAATTGCTTAAATGTTTGCTTAAAGATTTGCTTGCACCTGTGCTCACATCATATAATCAATTTCGTTTAACGCGTCGGAAATGCTGAAGCCGAGCACAACCATTGCGACAATGGTAAGAATGCTGAGAATCAACCCTATAAGCATCATAATCAGGAACGAGCGTGCATAGTTTCTGCGGGCTATATATGTATTATCAAAAGCAAATACTAAAAGAATAATCAAACCGGCAAGCGGAATCGCAAAAAGGATGTTGTAGCCGATGTATGCCCAGGGGCTCATAGGCTTGTAGGGCTCGGTATATTCCTGCTGAGGAGCGGCATAATACTGCTGCGGATAGGGGTTATACTGCTGTGCCGGTGCGTAAGGCGCCTGAACGGGAGCCGCCGGTGAAGGTTGATAAACAGGTGCAGGCTCAGGAACGGTCTGTGCCGCGGGCGCGGACACATATTCATCTACCACAGGCGATTCGAATGCGGCGCCGCAATTGAAACAGAACTTTTCGTTTTCTCCTACAGGTGAGTTGCATTTGGGACAATTCATAATTCTACCCCCGAATTAAATATTTTGCTTATTATACACTATTGTTACAGCTATTGTCAAATGCTGTAAGCCGGAATTGAAAATGTGCCGGAGCAGGCGGAACGCTTTTGCTAAGGATAAAAAACCGGGCAGTCACACGGCTGCCCGGAAGATTTTATACCGTTTATTCGTAAAGCGGATATTTTTTGCAGATTGCCGCGACGCCGGCCTTGATTTCGTCCTTGCGCGCCTCATAATCGGTGATGCAAAGGAAGATGTAATCCGCGATTTTCGCCATATCCTCTTCAACAAGACCTCTGGTGGTCACTGCAGCCGCGCCGAGGCGCACACCGCTTGTAACAAAGGGCTTCTCGGGGTCATTGGGAACGGCGTTTTTGTTGGCGGTGATATTCACGCTGTCAAGGCGGTGCTCAAGCTCTTTGCCCGTAACGCCCGTGCCTCTCAGGTCAAGAAGCATAAGGTGGTTGTCGGTGCCGCCGCTTACAAGATTGAGGCCCTTTGATGTGAGGCCCTGCGCCATTGCCTTTGAGTTTTTGACAAGCTGCTGCTGATACGCCTTGAATTCGGGCTTCAGCGCTTCGCCGAAGCAAACCGCCTTCGCCGCGATGATGTGCATAAGAGGGCCGCCCTGGTTGCCGGGGAATATGGACTTGTTGATGGCGGGCAGAAGCTCCTCTTTGCAGAGAATGAGGCCGCCTCTCGGGCCGCGGAGAGTTTTGTGAGTGGTGGTTGTCACGATATCCGCATAGGGCACGGGCGAGGGATGAAGCCCCGCGGCTACAAGGCCCGCGATATGAGCCATATCAACCATAAAGAGAGCGCCGACGGATTTTGCTATCTTTGAAAAACGCTCAAAATCAATTACTCTGGGGTAGGCGGACGCACCCGCGACAATCATTTTCGGCTTGCATTCATTTGCGAGTTTTTCGATTTCGTCATAGTCGATGAAGCCCTCGTCATTTACGCCGTACGGCACGAAATTGTAGAGCTTGCCGCTCGCGTTTACGGGTGAGCCGTGAGAGAGGTGGCCGCCGTGCGCAAGGCTCATACCCATAACGGTGTCGCCCGTTTCAAGCACCGCGGCGTATGCCGCCATATTTGCCTGAGCGCCCGAGTGGGGCTGAACATTAGCCGCCTCGGCGCCGAAAAGCTCCTTTGCCCTGTCGATGGCTATCTGCTCAACTATATCAACATATTCACAGCCGCCGTAATATCTCTTGCCGGGGTAACCCTCGGCATATTTGTTTGTAAGCACGCTGCCCATTGCCGCCATAACCGCGGGGGAAACGATATTTTCTGATGCGATAAGCTCGAGATTGTCTCTCTGCCTTTTGAGCTCAAGGCCCATTGCGTCAGCCACTTCGCTGTCATATTTGCCCACAAAGGCGATGGTGTCAAGGTAATCTGAAAACATATTTTTATATCCTGCTTTCCGCGAAAATTTAACAAATAGAATATACCATATTGACTTATTTCTGTCAATGTAACAAATCAACTAAAATACATTCAAAGGGCATATTTTCCTTGACGGTTTCATCACTTTATAATACAATACATTTATAATACGCAAAAGGAGTGACCGTTTTGGAAAACATAATCCGCGCGATAAACGGGGGCAAAACCGCAATAGGCATTGAGCTCGGCTCAACAAGAATAAAAGCAGTGCTTATCGATGAGAGCGCAAAGCCCCTCGCTTTCGGCTCGCACAAATGGGAAAACGAACTGAAAAACGGCATATGGACATATTCGCTTGACTCTGTATGGGAAGGCATAAGAGACGCTTTCGCGTCACTGAAGGCTGATGTGCAGAGCAGATACGGCATAAAGCTCACGGGCGCGGGAGCGCTCGGAATCAGCGGCATGATGCACGGCTACCTTGTATTTGACAAAGCCGGCAATCAGCTCGCGGAATTCCGCACCTGGAGAAACACGATTACCGCCGAAGCCGCCGAAAAGCTCAGCGCGGAATTTGATTTCAACATCCCTCAGCGCTGGAGTATTGCCCACCTTTATCAGGCGATGCTTTCCGGCGAGGAACACGTCGGCAGTATTGCATCCATGCACACTCTCGCAACTTATGTTCACTGTATGCTCACGGGCAGAAGAGTGGCCGGCATAGGCGAAGCGAGCGGAATGTTTCCGATTGACAGCAAAACAAACAATTACGACAGCGCCATGCTCGGCAGATTTGAAGAGCTCTCGGCGGATATGCCGTGGAATATAAAAGATATTCTTCCCGAGGTACTTGTCGCGGGCGAGAACGCGGGCGAACTGACAAAAGAAGGCGCCCTCCTGCTTGACCCGACGGGCGAATTCGCGCCGGGCGTGCCTCTCTGCCCTCCCGAGGGCGACGCGGGCACCGGCATGGTGGCGACAAATTCCGTGAGACAGAAAACCGGCAACATCTCCGCAGGCACATCAATCTTCCTTATGGTAGTGCTCGAGGATAAGCTCTCAAAGCTCTACCCCGAAATCGATATGGTCACAACGCCTTCGGGCTCACCCGTCGCGATGGTGCACTGCAACAACTGCTCGGGCGAAATCGATGCCTGGGCGGAGATGTTCACCGCAATGTGCCGCGAGCTCGGCCTCGATGTGAGCGTTTACAACGTGCTCGACAAGATGTTTGAGCTCTCGCTCAAGGGCGATAAGGACTGCGGCGGCCTTGTGGGATACAACTACATTTCGGGCGAGGTCATAACGGGCCTTGACACCGGCAAACCGATGTTTTTCCGCGACCCGTCGGGCAGATTCACGCTTGAGAATTTCGCGCGTCTTCAGCTTTCATCCGCCGCGGCGACTCTCGCGATAGGCAAGGAAATACTTGACGCGGAAAATGTCAAAATCGACCGCATACTCGGACACGGAGGATATTTCAAGGCGCCTCTCGCGGGGCAGACCGTTATGGCGGCGGCGCTCAACGCGCCCGTTTCCGTTGCGGAGACCGCGGGCGAAGGCGGCCCCTGGGGTCAGGCGGTGCTCGCGAACTATATGCTTGTGAAGGAAAACGGGCAGGCACTTGAGGACTATCTTGACACCGCGGTATTCGGCAGCCAGAAATTCACCGAAGTGAAACCTCAGGCGGAAGATGTTGAGGGCTATAAAAAATTCCTCGAAAACTACAAGAAAGGCCTTGCCGCGGAAAAAGCGGCAGTCGCAGAATAAAACCTATTTCGAAAAATGTAATTGTTAAAAACCAAACAGTGCAAAAAACAAGGGCTCGTATGTAATAGTACATACAAGCCCTTCAATTCGTTTTTGTCCGTTTGTTTTTCGCTTAACTGCAGCCGAAAGACGGTTGCAGTTAGGATGAAAACGGCGTTTTCTCCGACCGAAGACAGTATACAGATACGGCGAGGGCGGAAAAACGCCGAAAAAGACAAATACAAGTTTTTCTTATTACACAAAGCTGAAGATATGTTTTTGCAACAATCAAGGGCTCACAGTTAAAAACAACTGTAAGCCCTTAAATAGTTTTTGCCTTTTTGTTTTTCGCTTAAATGCAGACGCCTTTATGATATATCGATGTTGATCATGGGTATACCTGCGAAGATGATTCTGATGGGAACCATAAGGAAATTGTAAAGACGCACGGTCTTGTCAATAAGCTTGCTGAAGAATCTCGCGAGGAAGCCTTCCGGCTGCTCTTCTTCTGTCTCTTCGCCGTCATCGGGAGTATCATCGGGTGTGTCAACGGGGGGCTCATCGGGCGGATTTTCGGAGCCGTCGTCCGTGTTGCCCACGGGCACCTCTTCGGTTGTGCCGTCGCTGCCATCATCTGCCGCGAATGCGGTGAAGCCGACTGCGCACGCGCCGAATACAAGCGTAAGCGCGAGAATGATTGAAATAAGCTTTGCAAGTTTCATTTTCTTTTCCTCCTGTTTTGATATTGTGTTGATTATATCACCTTTTTACCCGTTAATCAAGTGCTCTTATCAATATAGCTGCCACGCCTTTATTTTCGCGATAAGGTCAAGTATGATGCCGATAACGCGCTGAAGAAAACTGCCCCGCACCGTAACCTGCGCGAATACCGTAAGGCCGTATCTTTCGGCAGTGGTTTCGCTGTCACTGTATTTAACGGCGGAGTATGAAATCACCTTTACGCCGCTGTCGCAGTCAAATTCAAGCTCGCAGCTTTGCGGGTCAAGCCCTTCATCGGGCATCAGACTATAATAAACGCTGTAAGTTCTGCCCGCGGTAAGCGGACCGTCAAACGAAGTGCCGGCGCAGTCCGAAAAATAAACGGGTCCGGCGGGGGCGAGCAAATCAAAGGAGCAGTTTCCGCTCGTGAATGAGGCAAATTTTTCATAATCCCTCGCGGAGAGGCCGTCAAGGTCATCGCTCAGGTGAATCACAACTCCGGTATCCGCGGCGGCGTAAGCCGGCAGAGTAAATATCGAAAACGCGAGAATAAACGCAAGCAAAAGACAAACACATTTTTTCATTGTAACGCCTCCTGTTTTTTCATTATACAGCAGAGCCGCTCACTGTTCAAGAGCGCAAATAATCTATATAGGAAAAATAAATATGGCATTTTAATAAAATTTATGTTGAATTATTTGTGCAAGTGTGATAAACTATCATCCGTTGTAAATAATCACAGAAAAAAGGAGGTACGGTTATGGAAGAATATATCATCCGTGAGACAGACGATTTTTATCCGCTTTCCGTTTTATTCAAAGAGAACGGAATAGGCGTTGAAATAAGCACAGCCGCGCCCGAAAAGATAGTTAAAATGTGGCGTATGGACGACCCCGTAACGGGCGAGCTGATGGCATCCTCAACCCTTGAAATAAGAGACGATGTTTATACTCTCGGCAACATTGCCGTCAGGGAGGACCTGCACGGAAAGGGCTATGGCAAAATTATGCAGGATATCGTGCTCGACCACGCCCGCTCACTCGGTGTCAGCGAAGTATGGGCCTGCGCGAAGGAGCCGGATTTTTATAAAAACCTCGGCTGGGAGGCGCTCGACTGGGACACAGCCCCCGCGATTGACACTCACTGCGTTGCCTGCGGCAAGCGCGGCACAATCTGCAACCCCGAAAAGATGAGATACACCCTGTAAGCCATGACTGTTTACAAAACGCAAAACATAATAAACTGCCGTGACCTCGGCGGATATGCGTGCCCCGGCGGCGTAACAGCCGACGGCAAGGCAATCCGCTGCGGAATCCCGAAGGACCCGACAGAAGATGACATCCGCATTCTCAAAGAAGCCGGAGTACGGTCGGTAATTGACCTCAGGGGCGTGCAGGAAGCCGAAAACATGCCGTCGCTTTTTGCCGACGGCAGTATTTTTGATTATTACCACGTTACATTGCTTGAGGCAAATCCGTCCCTCACCTCGCTCGACCTGCCAGTATGGCGCATGTACAGAATTTCACTCGAGGAGCACGGCGACGGATACGCAAAAGTGCTGAGAATTATAATGTCGCTCGATGAACCTTTCCTTTTTCACTGCTTTCTCGGCAAGGACAGGACGGGCCTTCTCTCGGCAATTCTCCTCTCGTGCGCGGGAGTGAGCCGCGAGGATATACTGAGAAACTACGAGTGCTCCTTTGACCTTTTAAGGCCCTTTGTTGAGCGCGAAATAGCGATGAAAACGGGGCTTATATGGGAGCAGGATATCTCCCGCCTTATGTCGGACAGGGAAAACCTTGACAGAGTTCTCGATTATCTCGGTGAAAAGTACGGCGGAATTCACGGCTATCTGAAATATATCGGTTTTAACGATGAAGAGATGGACAAAATCGGCAAAAAGCTGCTGTAATATTTGACATTTGCGATTATCGTTTAGGCATTTTAACGGATTTAACAGTATTATTTAGTAAGTATTTCATAAATGTTCATACTTTGTTAATAAATATACTGTATAATAACCGGCAATAAGGGAAACTGTGTTTCCCCAATAATTGTAAGGAAAAGGGTATAGTTATGAAAAAGATTATCTCCAAGAGAGAGTATGACACCGAAAAGTCAGAACTCATCAAGAAGACCACTTACGGCACATTCGGCGATCCCGCAGGTTATGAAGAGTCCCTCTACAAAACCGACAAGGGTTATTACTTCTTCTATGTAAACGGCGGCGAAGAGTCCCCCTTTACAAAGGAAGACATCAAGTGCGTTTCCGCTAAGAAAGCCGAAGAGTGGCTTGCAAGCAAATAATTTCCCTCCCCGCTTAAAAGATTTAAAGCTTAAGACCTGTGGTTTACCGCAGGCCTTTGCTTTTTTGTTTATAAATTAAAATTTACAGTATGTTAAAACCTTTAACCGCGCGTTGTAATAGAATAGTAGATTGAAGAATGATTTCAGGGCGGGCGGTGAAACTGTGCTTGGCTATGTAAGGGCGCGTAAATCCGAGATGAAATACGGAGATTACGAAATATACAAGGGCATATACTGCTCCCTTTGCAACGCGCTCGGCAAAAATTACGGCGCGCCGGGGCGACTTCTGCTCAATTACGATTACACCTTCGCCGCTCTCATCCTGCTCGCGCTCGGGGGAAACTCCTGCACATTCACGCAGAAAAGATGCCCCTTCAACCCCGCTCTCAAATGCTTTTTCTGTGAGAAAAAAGCAGAAACGGATTTCTGCGCTCACGCGATAGTCATAACCGCTTATTATAAACTCAAAGATAATATAAGGGACGAGAGGCCCGGCAAAAAGCTGCTCTCTCTTCTCGCCCTCCCTTTTGTTTCGCTCATGCACCGCAAGGCAAAGCGCCTTGCCCCGGAGGTTGAGGAGATAATCTCGGGCGCGATGGCCAAACAGGCGGAGATTGAAAAAGAGGAAAATCCCGGCATTGACAGGTCCGCGGACCCCTCCGCAGACGCTCTCGGAAAGCTGTTTTCCGCCGGTACGGGCGGCGATGAAACTCTCTACCGCCCGGGCTATATGACGGGGCGGCTCATATACATTCTCGACGCCGCGGACGACCTTGAGAAAGACCTGAAAAACGGGTCGTTCAATCCCTTTGCAAGAAAGTATAAAGATATCAAAGACCCCGAAGTGAGGCGGCAGTTTGCAGATGAAGCCGAAATGCTGCTTAACCACACTCACTCGGATATAATCGAATGCTTCGGAATTCTTAAACTCAAACGCTTTGACTCAATAGCGGAAAACATAATTTACGACGGGCTCGAAACGAGCATGAAAACCGTTGTTTCAAAATACCGTGAAACCCCCGAAAAGAAAAAATCTTTTACCGTAGAATGAGGTTTTGCCATGGTTGATCCCTATATTGTTTTAGGTGTGCCGCGCGGCGCCTCCCAGGAGAGAATTGACGAGGCGTACAAGCAAAAATCAAGAGAATACCGCGAGAGCGGAAAATTCGACAAGCTCGACGAGCTCAATGACGCTTATGACAGCATCATTATGAACGGCCCGTCGGGCGGATACACCTATTTTGGCACGGACTTTTCCGATATCAGAGATAAAATCGCCGCGGGCCGCCTTGAGGACGCGCAGCTGCTGCTTGACGGTGTGCCCGTATCCTCGAGAAACGCCGAGTGGTATTACCTGAGAGGTATGATTTACGACAGAAAGGGCTGGCTCGAGGAAGCGAGAAGCCACTATTCAAGGGCGCACTCAATGGACCCGTCAAACTATGAGTACAGAGAGGCGTGCGAAAGAATTAACAACGCGAGAAGCGGCGGATATAAAACGCGCGAAAGCAAAGCAGGCACCGGCAGCGGATGCTCCTGCGGCGCGTGTGAGATTTTAGAGGCACTCATCTGCGCGGACTGCTGCTGCGAATCAATGGGCTGCGACATTATCAAATGCATCTGAGGTGACTATGAAACAAAGTTCAAAATGCGCGCTCGGAGGCATCACCGCCGCCCTTTCGCTCACGCTTCTCATAAGCGTGGCGATAGTGCCGTTTATGACCTACGCCCTTCCCGCTTTAGCGGGAGCACTGATAGTGGTGATGGTGATTGAAACAGACAAAAAATGGGCCTTCGGCGTTTACGCTGCAATAGCGTTGCTTTCGTTTTTCCTTGTGCCCGAAAAAGAGGTGGCGATGATGTATATCGCCTTTTTCGGCTACTACCCTATAATCAAGGCGCTCATTGAGGCACGCATCCCCGCTGTGCCCGCCTGGGCAATCAAGGTGCTTTCATTCAACGCTACCATGATTGCGGCTTATTATCTTATGATTAAGCTCATGGGCATCACGCTTGACGAAATGGACGAGCATGGAATATGGGGCGTTGTAATGCTCCTGGGCATAGGCACATTCGCTTTTGTGTTTTATGACCTCGCGCTCACGCGGCTCATTACCGTGTATGTAAAAAAATGGAGAAAACATTTCAAAAGGTATATCAAATAGGTTGATTTTTGCTATTTGACTGATATAATTAAAATCACGGAAATATATCGGGAGGCGCAAAATGAAAGACACAGTAAGAATCGGCTATATAGGCCTCGGAGGCAGAGGCCGCGGCAACCTCGGCGAGCTTCTCAACTGCGAGGGCGTTGTAGTGCCCGCGGTCTGCGACAAATATGAGGACAGGGCCCTTGAAGGCAAAAAAATCGTTACGGAAAAAACGGGACTTGCACCCGATGTATATCTTGACTACAAAGAGCTTATCTCACGGGATGACCTTGACGCCGTGATGTGCTGCACCACCTGGATTACCCACGCCCGCATAGCGACGGATGCCATGAGGGCGGGCAAGCACGTTGCAATCGAGGTCGGCGGCAGCGCAAGCATCGAGGAATGCTGGCAGATGGTAAGAGCGAGCGAAGAGACAGGCAAATTCTGCATGCTGCTCGAAAACTGCTGCTATGACCGCGCAGAGATGGCTCTTTTCAATATGGTTAAGCAGGGGCTTTTCGGTGAGATAGTGCATATGCAGGGCGGATATCAGCACGACCTGCGCGATGAAATCTCGCTCGGCAGGGAAAACAGGCACGGCCGTCTCTTTAACTTCCAGCACAGAAACGGCGAGCTTTACCCCACCCATCAGCTCGGCCCCATAGCAAAAGTGCTCGGCATCAACAGAGGCAACAGATTTATTTCGCTTGTGTCAATGGCGTCAAAATCGGTGGGCCTCAACAAATGGATAAAGGACAACAAGGGCGAAGAATACGACCTTGCCGGTTACAGATTCAACCAGGGCGACGTGGTGACCACCATTCTCAAATGCGCAAACGGCGAAACCGTGGTGCTCACGCACGACTGCTCACTCCCCCGCCCCTACTCGCGCGCCTACCGCATTCAGGGCACAAAGGGCATCTACTGCGAAGACGGCGGCACGATTTACCTTGAGGGCATCTCACACGAAAACAAAAACCACTGGACTCACGAGTGGGAGAGCTTCAGGGATGACGGATACCTTGAAAAATACGAGCATCCGCTGTGGAAAAAATACTCTGAAGAGGGCATTCACGCAGGCGGACACGGCGGCATGGATTACCTTGTGCTCAGTGCCTTCGTTGAAAGCGTTAAGCTCGGCGAAAAGCCGCCGATAGATGTATATGACACGGCAACATGGATGGCGGTCACCTGCCTTTCGGAGCAGTCCATCGCCATCGGGTCGGCACCCGTCCCCTTCCCGGATTTCACAAAC
This sequence comes from Ruminococcaceae bacterium UBA1236, assembly GCA_002309055.1. Lineage (GTDB taxonomy): Bacteria > Bacillota > Clostridia > Oscillospirales > Acutalibacteraceae > CAG-177. Next base: position 19,098 of record DBWO01000038.1, on the reverse strand, counting down.
GGGATGTGGATTGACAGAGAACCTTACAGGCGCGGCACATTCTGCCTTGAAGAAGTGTGCAATGATTTCTTTGAAGAAGGCGAGGAAAAGAAATGAAATTCTATATAGGCGTTGACGGAGGCGGCACAAAAACGGCGTTTGCCCTTTTTGACAGCACCAGAAAAGTCATTTCAACATACGAAGGGCGCGGCAGCAACCACGAAAACCTTACGGGTGGCTTTGAAGAGGCCGCCGGAGTAATCATGGACGGCATTGAGCGTCTCTGCGGCAAAAACGGGCTCAGGAAGGAGCAGATTGCATTCACCCTCATGGGTCTCGCCGGCATTGACCACAAGTGGCAGCACGACAAGATGTGCGCTCTTCTCAAAGAAAAAGGGCTTGACAATTTTGAGATTTACAACGACGGCTATCTCATCATAAAAGCCGGCTCCAGCACGGGCGCGGCGGTCGGCTACAACTGCGGCACCGGCGTTTGCTGTAACGGCATTGACTCCCGCGGCAATATGCTTCAGCTCATGGGCCTCGGCCTTTTCTCGGGCGACCTTTCGGGTGGTGAGACTATTGCGATAAAAGCGTATGAAATCGCCTACAGAGAGCTCTTCCTCGGCATAGAAAAAAGCCCAATCACCGATATGGTGACCGAGCATTACGGAATAAAGACGAGAGAGGAATTCCTTGAACTTCTCGGCAAAATCGAAAACCCCGAGGAGCCCGAGCACGTGCGCAATTTTGTCGGCTTCTTCTTCAAAGCCGTTGAGGCGGGCGACGCTCACGCGATGCAGTACTGCGTCAAGATGGCGGACAGAGGCGCAAAGTCAATCTCCTCGCTCGTAAATCAGATGGATTTTGAGGGCGACGAGGTTGAAGTTATCCTCTCCGGCTCAATCAATGTGAAGGTCGGCTCACCCACCTACATAAGAGAACTCACCGAGAGAGCGAGTCAGTACGCCTCAAAGAAACTCATCTTCAAAAAGCTCGATAAAGCCCCCGTCACCGGCTGTATAAACTGGATTATGCAGGAATACGCGCACGAGGACGAAGCGGAAAGCGGACCTAAGGAGATTACCGTGGCGGTTATCGGCTCCGGCAGCACCTACTGCCCCGAACTGATAGACGGTTTCCTCAAGGCGCAGGACAAGCTCAAGCTTAAACGCATCGCCTTTATGGACATAGACGAGAGGAAAAGGACCATAGTCGGCAACCTCTGCATCCGCATGCTCAAGGCGCAGGGAATTGACTGCGAGACCCTGCTCACGGATGATCTTGACGAAGCGCTCAAAGGCGCTGATTTCGTTGTGACGCAGATAAGAGTAGGCAAACTGCCCGCAAGACATCTTGACGAAACTATTCCTCTCAAATATAACCTCATCGGTCAGGAAACCACCGGCATAGGCGGCTTTTTCAAGGCGCAGAGGACAATCCCCGTCATTAAGCACATCTGCGACAGGATTGAGGCAATCTGCCCCGACGCCTGGCTCATAAACTTCACAAACCCCTCGGGCATCATCACCGAATTTGTGCTGAACAACACCAATGTCAAGTGCATCGGTCTTTGCAACGTGCCCATAGATATGATTGATGACACAAAAGAGATTGTGGGCGACGATATGGAATACACCTATGTCGGCCTCAATCATCTGAGCTGGATGACGAGCGTGCGCGTGAACGGCAGAGAGCTGCTTGATGAGCTCATTGAAAAGGGCTTTTCGCCGAAAGTTATGGCAAACATCAAGGACGACGGCTTCTCGCTCGAAACCCTCGCGGCTATCCACGCTCTCCCCTCATCCTACCTTCAGTATTACTACTGCAGAAACGCCAAGCTCAAGCACCTGCTTGAGGGCGAAAAGAGCAGAGCGCAGGTATGCATGGAAATTGAGGAAGAGCTGCTCGAAATGTACAGCGACGAGGGGCTTTACGTCAAACCTGCCCTGCTTGATCAGAGAGGCGGCCACAAGTATTCGCTCGTTGCGGTCAATCTCATAAATGCCATAGCCAACGACGTGAACGACATACAGGTTGTCAACGTCAAAAACGGCGACACTCTCCCCTTCTTAAAGCCCGACGATGTTATCGAAGTGGCCGCAAGAGTGGGCAAAGACGGCGCGAAACCCCTGCCCGTGGGAGAAATTGACAACCACCACATCATAGGCCTTATGAGAGTTGTCAAGGAATATGAAAATTACACCGTAAAAGCCGGCAGAGACGGCGACGAGGAAGCCGCGCTCAACGCCCTGCTCATTCATCCTCTTGTGGGTGACTGGGAGGCGGCCACAAAGTGCTTCAACGAGATGAAAGAGGCGCACAAGGACTATCTGCCTCAGTATTTCAAGGATTAAAGCGCGATGAAAATCGTTCCTTACAGCGATGAATACAGGGAGCAGGTGCGCAGAATCTGCCTTGAAACAGGCCCTGCTGCGGCCCTCACGGACCCGTCAACCGGCTCCTGCATACTGAGCAACTACTGCGATTACTACATAGAAAACGAGGCGGAGCACTGCTTTGTGCTGCTTGACGGCGACGGCCTTGCGCGCGGGTATATCCTTTGCGCGGGCGATTACCGCGCCTATCGCAAACGCTTTAAACCCTACGCAAAAACCATCCGGGAAAACGGACGCGGAGAGTATATCGAAATGCTCGCGGAGCATACGGCAATGCGCGTTTTTTCCCGCAGATACCCGGCTCATTTTCACATTGACATATCGGATGAATTCACCGGTATGGGCTGGGGCGCGAAGCTGATGGACGCCCTTCTCTCAAAGCTCGGGGAAGAAGGCGTAAACGGTGTGATGCTGACAGCGGGCTCCGGCAACAAGGGAGCAATCCGCTTTTACCGCCGCCTCGGTTTCCGCACGCTGATTTCGCTTTTCGGCGGCACGGTGATGGCTAAAAAGCTTGACAAAGCCGTAAAAGAATAACGTAATATATTTTATTCAGGATGCACCGGGAGAGCCCCGGTGCGTCTTTTTTTTGCCGTTTCGGGGGTTTAATTCATAAAAAATTTACTTAACAAAGTAAAAAAAGAAAAATAAATCTTTTATTTTATACGATATAGTGCTATAATACTTTGGATTAAAGCACAAATATGGGCTTTTGCCCGAGTAAACGGAGGTTTTATCTTGTCCGAAATAATTCAGATAAAGAATCTGACCAAGTCATACGGCACCAACCGGGTGCTTAATAATGTGTCGTTCGGTCTTGAGGAAGGCAATATTATCGGCCTGCTCGGCCCGAACGGAAGCGGAAAAACTTCGCTCATCAAAATACTTACCGGCCTTATCAACGACTATAAGGGCGAGGTGCTTGTTGACGGCAACAGACCCGGCGCGAAATCAAAATCAATCGTCGCGTACCTGCCTGAAAAAACATATCTCGCAAACTGGATGACGGCAGACGACGCCATTAAGTATATAGCGGATTTCTATGACGATTTTGACCTTGACAAGGCAATGAAAATGCTGGACACTTTCCAGCTGCCTCACAAGCAGAAGGCGAAAACAATGTCAAAAGGTCAGCAGGAAAAGCTGCAGCTCATCCTCGTTATGTGCAGAAATGCCAAGATTTATATTCTTGACGAGCCGATGGGCGGCGTTGACCCCGCCGCGAGAGACTTTATTCTCTCCTCAATCATCAAAAACCGTCCCGAGGGCTCAACTCTTATGATGAGCACTCACCTTATCCACGACATAGAGGGCGTGCTTGATTCCATCATCATGATAGGCAGAGGCAAGCTCCTCATGCAGGACAGTGTTGCAAATATCAAAGCAAGCGGCAGAACCGTTAACGAATTATTCAAGGAGGTGTTCGCAGGTGACTGGCAAATCTGACAAAGTTAAGGGCAAGATGCTCAAACTCATCAAAAACGATTTCCTTGCAAGCGCCCGTGTAATCCCCCTCTTCTATCTTGTTGAGGTTGTTACCCTCGCCGCGTTTTACTACGGCAGATACGCCGACAAATCCAAAGTGCTTGTTCTCGGCGTTATCTTCAGCTTCCTGGTTTCCCTTCTTCTGGTCTTTGTTTCGTTCTTCTTTGTTGTCTATGACTATCAGAAGTCGCTTTTCGGCCAGCAGGGCTACCTGAGCTTCACCCTCCCCGTAAACAGCAGACAGCTCCTGGGCTCAAAGATTATCACCTACGGCCTGTGGATGCTCATTTCTTTTGCAAACTTCATTATAGTGCTTGACCTGCTCGGCAAATACGCCACAAGCGAATACGGCGAGATGATTGACTCCGCTTCGGGTCTTCTCTCAATGTTTGCGAATTTCCCCTCAAAGGCGCAGATTATCACATACGCGATTTATTTCATTCTTGAGTTCTTCGCCCTTGTGCTTTCGTTCATCATAATGATTTATTTTGCGATCGCTCTCTCCCATATCCGCCAGTTCCAGAAGCTGAACATCATCTGGGCTGTGCTCATCTTTATAGCCGAGGCAATCATATATGTTGCGTGCATAAACCTGATTGAAAAATATTTCGGCTTCTATCTCGTTCTCGGCGCCGACAAATCCTTCTCACTCGATTTCGGCGACCCGACTAAGCCCGGCACACCGCTTTCGCTTATGCCGTTTACCTTTATGCTCATTCAGAATATTGTATACTTCTTCCTGACAGCGCACATTATGCACAAGAGAGTTAACATAAGCTGATTATGAAAACAGGCATTTTCGGCGGCACATTCAACCCCCCGCACCTCGGTCACAAGCACCTTGCTCTTGAGGCATGCCGCCGCCTCGGGCTTGACAGGGTAATAATAATCCCTTCCTGCATCCCGCCCCACAAGGCGGCCGCCTCGCTCGCGGGAGTTGAGCAGAGGCTTGAGATGTGCTCGCTCGCTTTTCCGGAAGAAATATTCACCGTGAGCGATATCGAAATAAACCGCGGCGACAGGAGCTATACGGTTGAAACCCTGCGTCAGCTTCACGAGCTTTATCCCGGCGACGATTTTTATTTCATCATCGGCTCGGATATGCTCGAGACCTTCATGCAGTGGTACAGGTGGGAAGAGATTCTCTCGCTGTGCACCCTTTGCGCGGCAGCGAGAAAGACCGACTATATCCCCGACCTCTCGAAATTTTCGCAGGAGCAGCGCGAAAAAATCATCTTTATGCCCATTGAGCCGCTTGAGATAAGCTCAACGCAGGTGAGAATGCTCCTTAAGAGCAATCTGCCGTGTGAAAACATTATTTCACCGGATGTGGCAAAATACATAAAAGACAACAATCTTTACGACGACGGCTTTGACAGCTACCGCGAAGTTATTGACAGCATGCTTGACGAAAAGCGCATCTATCACTCCGAGTGTGTGAGCGAGAGCGCGGGCATACTTGCCGAAAGATACGGCGCGGATGTCGAAAAAGCAAAGCTCGCGGGCCTTCTTCACGATGTGACAAAGCGCCTTCATTCAGACGAGCAGATGGATTTGATCGGCGAAATGACGCCGCTCGAAAAAGCAAATCCCAAAGTGTGGCACCAGATTTCCGCCCCCGTTTTTCTCAGAAGCAGAAATATTCTGAACGATGAGGAGATACTTGAGGCGATAAGATGGCACACGACCGGCAAGGCGGATATGACGCTGCTGTCAAAAATCGTTTATGTGGCGGATTTCATTTCATCGGACAGAGACTATCCCGATGTTGAAACCGTGAGAAAGCTCGCGACGATAAGCCTCGAGCACGCGATTCTTTACACAAGCAGATACACCGTAAGAGACCTTGCCCTTAAAGACAGACCCATTCACCCCTCCACGCTCGACTGCTATAACGATATGCTGAAATTCTTCGGCATCGGCAACAGAGAGCCGGCCGACTTACAGACAAGGAGATAAATATGACCGACCCCGTAAAACTTGCTAAAGAAATAGCCAAAGTGCTTGACGAAAAGAAGGCAAAAGATATTGTTGCCATAGAGACCGAAGAGGTAACGATTGTAACGGACCTTTTCGTTATCGCGACAGGTACTTCGAGCACGCACACCAAGTCGCTCGCGGATGAGGTGGAATACGAAATAAAGCAGCGCCTCGGCATTATGCCCGACCATATCGAGGGCAGAGCCACGGGCTGGATTCTGCTTGACTACGGCACGGTGCTTGTGCACATATTTGACGCGGAAAGCAGAGAATACTACAACCTTGAGCGCCTGTGGACAGACGCGAGCAGGCTGGACCTGAGTGACGTTCTCACCGACTGATTATTTATCAGCAAAGCTGAATTGAAAGGATATTGCAATGGCACAGTATAATTTTAAAGAAACAGAAAAAAAGTGGCAGGACATCTGGGATAAAAACAAAACCTTTGAGGCGCAGGATATCTCGGACAAACCCAAGTTTTACGCTCTTGTGGAGTTCCCCTACCCCAGCGGAGCGGGCATGCACGTGGGCCACATAAAAGCATATTCCGGCCTTGAGGTTGTTTCAAGAAAAAGAAGGCTTCAGGGCTACAACGTTCTGTTCCCCATCGGCTTTGATGCATTTGGCCTTCCCACCGAGAATTACGCCATAAAAACAGGCATTCATCCGCGCAAGGTCACGGATATGAATATAGAGAAGTTCACCTCTCAGCTTCGCCGTGTGGGCTTTTCGTTTGACTGGTCAAGAGTCATCGACACCACTGACGAGGATTACTACAAGTGGACACAGTGGATTTTCCTCAAAATGTTTGAAAACGGTCTTGCGTTCCGTGACAAGACCCTTGTAAACTACTGCCCGAGCTGCAAGGTTGTTCTCAGCAATGAGGATTCCCAGGGCGGCAAGTGCGACATCTGCCACAGCGACATTGTGCAGAAGAGCAAGGACGTGTGGTATCTGCGCATCACCGAGTATGCCGACAAGCTCCTCGAGGGCCTCAAGGATGTTGATTATCTTCCCAACATCAAGCTCCAGCAGGAAAACTGGATAGGCCGCTCAACAGGCGCCTTTGTTAATTTCACCGTTGCCGGCACCGATGAAAAGCTGCGCATTTACACCACCAGGCCGGATACGCTCTTCGGCGTAACATTCATGGTTATGGCTCCCGAGCATCCTCTTATCGACAAATACAGCGGCAAAATCGCCAATATGGATGAGGTTGAAAAATACAGGGAGTTCTGCTCAAAGAAATCCGCTTTTGAGAGAACCCAGCTCGTCAAGGATAAGACCGGTGTCAGGCTTGACGGCTTCAGCGCAATCAATCCCGTAAACGGGAAAGAAATCCCCGTTTATATTTCCGACTATGTTATGATGGGCTACGGCACAGGCGCCATTATGGCTGTGCCCGCTCACGACCAGAGAGACTATGAGTTCGCCAAGAAGTTCAATATAGATATTATTGAAGTCATCAAGGGCGGCGACATTGAAAAAGAGGCGTACACCGGCGACGGCGAAATGGTGAACAGCTCCTTCCTCAACGGCCTTACCAACAAGAAGGATTCCATTGAGAAAATGGCGGCCTACCTTCAGGAAAAGGGCCTCGGAGAAAAGGGCGTTCAGTACAAGATGAATGACTGGGCGTTCAACCGCCAGAGATACTGGGGCGAGCCAATCCCCATCGTTCACTGCCCGCACTGCGGTATGGTAGCCGTGCCCTATGACGAGCTGCCCCTGCGCCTTCCCCCGGTTGAAAACTTTGAGCCCGGCACAGACGGCGAAAGCCCGCTCGCAAAAATAGAATCCTTTGTCAGCTGCAAATGCCCCAAGTGCGGTGGCAGCGCAAGGAGAGAAACCGACACAATGCCTCAGTGGGCAGGTTCATCCTGGTATTTCCTCAGGTACATTGACCCGCACAACAGCGAGGCCTTTGCCGGCAAAGACAAGCTTAAATACTGGATGCCCGTTGACTGGTACAACGGCGGTATGGAGCACGTTACAAGGCATCTTATCTATTCAAGATTCTGGTATAAATTCCTCTATGACCTCGGCGAAGTGCCCGTTCCCGAGCCGTACGCAAAGAGAACGGCGCAGGGTCTTATACTCGGCCCCGACGGTGACAAGATGAGCAAATCCAAAGGCAACGTTGTTGACCCCAACGAAGTGGTTGACAGCTACGGAGCCGATGTGCTCAGGTCATACGTGCTGTTTATGGGCGACTATGAAAAAGCGGCGCCCTGGAGCGAGAGCGCAGTAAAAGGCTGCAAGCGTTTCGTTGACAGAATTTACGGCCTTACCGATATTCTGACAGACGGCGATGAGTATTCGCCCGAGCTTGAAAGCAGCATGCACAAGGCAGTCAAAAAGGTGTCCGAGGATATCGAGACCCTCAAATACAACACTGCCATCGCCGCAATGATGACCCTGCTCAATCAGATTTATGACAAGGGCAGCATCAACCGCGCCGAGCTCAGGACATTCATCACTCTGCTCAATCCTTTTGTGCCGCACGTCACCGAAGAGGTCTGGCAGGTTGCCGGCTTTGAGGGCATGCTCAATCAGACGCAGTGGCCCGCATATGACGAGGCAAAGTGCGTTGACGATGAGATTGAGATTGCCGTGCAGGTAAACGGCAAGATAAAGGATAAGCTCATTGTGCCCGCCGATATTTCATCGGAGGATGCCATCGCGGCGGCAAAAGCGAGCGAAAAGGTTGCCCCGGCGCTCGAAGGCATGCAGGTTATTAAGGAGCTCTACGTCAAGGGCCGCCTTGTAAACCTGGTTGTTAAGCCCGTGTAAACCATGCAAAAAAACTGTTGACAAGAGCAGTTTCTTTTAGTATAATGTAGCGGAAAAATCAGAGATTATATGTCCCTGTGATAACAGAAGGGAGTGAATATATTGAGCACCGTAAAAGTTAAAGAAGGCGAATCCCTTGAGAGCGCACTCAGAAGATTCAAGAGGCAGACCTCAAGAGACGGCGTTATCCAGGAAGTCAGGAAAAGAGAACATTATGAGAAGCCCTCTGTTAAAAAGAAATTAAAGTCGGAGGCAGCCCGCAAGAGAAAGTATAAATAATTGCGGAATCTCAAAACAAACAACACCTGCACGTTTAAAGCGTGCAGGCGTTTTTGTTTCTTCTCGTTTTTTAACGGGCGATTGCCCTCTCTATCCATCCGGCCACGATTTTTGCAAGCTTCATTCTCTGCCCCGCAAAGCTGTGACCGCATATTACGGATTCGTATTCAATATCGGCCCCGATCTTTTTCAGATTGTCCGCCAGCGGCTTCATCATGATATCCGCAGGCGCAACGCTGTCAAGCGCCGCCTCCACAAGCAGCACTTTATGCTCCGCGAGGCGTTCAAATCCGTTCAGAACGCTGAGTTCAAACTGGTTTTCAAGCGCGTTTTCAAACACTTCGCCCGCGGAGTTCATCATAAGGCACTGCCCCTCCGTTTCAATCATAAGGAACAGCTCTTTTTCAAGTTTTTCACGGAACGCGGCCCCTATGTCATAAGCGGCGAGCGCGGCAACTCCGCGTATAAACGGCAGCCCCTTTGCCGCATTGAGCACCGTCTGCCCGCCCATACTGTGACCGACGAGGAAAATGTTACCGGCGTCAATACCGTACCTCTGGGTGATTGCGGGGTTATGCGCCCATTTTGCGATAGCCGTGAGGTCGTCTTTAAGGTTTGTGAAAAGATAATTGCCCTCGCTCCCCCAGGCGCCCCGATGATTCATATGTATCACGACGCAGCCGGTTCTCATCAGAGCCAGCTCCAGGTCATTATTCGTGGTGTATCCGGGAAATCCGTGAGACATTATCACAGCGGGATAAGGACCCGGGAGCCTTTTATCGGGAGAGAGGATATAACCGTAAAGCCTGCATCCGCCGCTGACAATATTCAGCTCGCACACTTCGGGCGATGACCCGGGAGCATCGCTCTCAAATTCGGTAAATAATAAATCTGCATTCATTGTTTTTCAGTCCGTTTTTCTGTGTATTTGTCCGTATGCTGCAAGCTCTGCGGCCGCTCCGGTAAAACGGCGGAGAGCGGCGCTCATATGTCCCGCAGCTGCGGCTTTGAGTAAGTATAACACCATTTACCTACTAAGTCAATAGGTCGATATCCCCCGCCGCAGGAGTGTGGAATGGGTGAAACGCATTTCCGGGTAAAGGGGGGACGGGTGAAACGCGGTGCCGGGTGAAGGGCGCAGGGCCGGAACAGCCTGCGAAAAAAAGGTGACAGGCGGAGATTTTTGAAAACACAAAAAAGCTGCCCGCGGGCAGCTTTTTTCATATATTTGCCAGGTATGCCGAGAAAACAATTTCGCCGTTTTCCATATCGGCTTTGATATATCCCCTGTGATTCTCGCAGATTCCGCGCGCTATTGAGAGACCGAGGCCGAAGCCTCCGCTTTCGGAGTTTCTTGATTTATCCGCGCGGTAAAAGCGGTCAAACAGTTTCGGCAGCTCTTCGCTGTCAATATTTTCACATTTGTTTGATACCGTTATCAGAATTCCTTTTTTGTGTTTTTTCAGCCCGAAGCCTATGTCGCTTCCGGGCGCTGCGTATTTAAGGGCGTTATCGAGCAGTATCAAAACAAGCTGTCTCACCGAGAATTCATCGGCGCTCAGGGTTATGCCGCTCTCTATGTCCGTTTTTATAATATGTCCGTTTTTTTCGGCAAAATCCGAGAAGGACTCCGCCGCTTCCGAAACTGCCGCGCTCACGTCAAAATCGACCTTCGCGGGCTTGTGCTCCTCATCCGATTTTGAGAGAGTAACAAGCGAGTTTACAAGGTCCCTGAGCTTATCCGTCTGTCCGCGCGCCTTGTCAATCCATTTCTGTTTGCCCACTTCCATTTCGAGCACGCTCAGACAGGTGTTTATGACGGTTATCGGCGTTTTGAGCTCGTGGCCGGCGTCGGTAATAAACTGCTTCTGCCTTATATCGCTCTGTATGACGGGCTCCATCGCCCTTTTTGAAAACAGGATAATAATGACGCATATGAGCGCTATGCACAGCACCGTGACAGCCGCCGAAACAATCAAAAGAGTGATTTCGGAATTTATCTCCTTGTGGCAGTCGAGAAACAGAGCCGAAAAGCTGCCGTCATCATTCGCGGTCACCCTGAATCTGTATCCGTTATTATAGCCGCTGCCCTCGCCGTGTTCAAACGCAATGCGCGCGAATTCCTCAACATCGTCGGTGCCGACTGCGGCGATTTTTTCGAGGTCGTAGTCCGTCGGCTCGCCTTTCTCATTGAACCGGACCGAAAAGAATCTTGTGATGAAAGGAGCCTCTTTGTCAAACCGTTCTGTATTGTGAGCGAATCCCGGGCCGTATCCGCGGACGAAAGCGGGATTGTCACGCCCGTCTTCATCTTCGTCATCGTCTTCCTCCGCCGCATCATCGTCGGGACCGTCCACGTCCTCAGGCATCTCTCCCGGCTCAAAGAGCTCTTCGGGCTCGGGCATTCTGCCGTGATTGAGAATTATCGTGTCAAGCGTCTCGTCAAGCTTTGAGGTTACATAGATACAGTTTACGATATTAACCCCGGCGAAGAGCAGAATCATGACAGAGGCGACGGCGGCAATGGATATGACAATGAATCTTTTTCTCAGCTGTTTAATCATTGTCTGCCTCCAGAATATAGCCGAGCCCACGGTTTGCGTGTATGGTAACACTCGATCCGATTGAAGTCAGCTTTTTTCTCAGATTTGAAATATGCACCCAGACCACGTTTATTTCGGCTTCGGAATCCCAGCCCCAGACTCTCTCCATTATTTTATCCGCGGAAAAAACAGTTTTTGGAGAGCGCATAAAAAGCTCCATAACCTGAAATTCCCTTCCGCTCAGGCGGACGGATTTTCCCGAGGAGCACTGAAGAATATCACTCGATGGATTCAGCGAAATATCTCCGAATGCCATAGAGGAGGGGCTGTAATCCCCTCTTCTTCTGAGCATTGCCCTCACGCGGCTGAGAAGCTCATCCGTTTCAAAGGGCTTCGGCAGATAATCGTCCGCCCCGGTGTCAAAGCCCGTTATTCTGTCGGCCTTTTCCGCCTTTGCGGTGAGCATCATAACGGGGGTCTGATTTCCCTCGGAGCGCAGCCTGCGCAGGACTTCAATGCCGTCGAGTTTCGGCATCATTATATCCAGAATTATCGCGTCGTAATCGTCGGCGCCCGCGTATTCATAAGCCGAAAGGCCGTCGTTGACGGTATCAACGGTAAACTTGTTTTTCTCAAAAAACACCGTCAGAGCCTCTGCGAGGTCGGGCTCGTCTTCGGCGATAAGCAGTCTCATTTAATCACCACCGGTTATATTATATAAGATAATCCGGGCAAAATCAACGCCCTGTTTGCCCGGATGCATTTTTTAAAGCGATTCGTCCGCCGCGTATTTGCTGCAGGTTATATTGAGGTTTCCGTTTCTCACGCGGATTTCGTCGATGAATTCCTTGGGCATTTCGGGCTTTTTGAGAGATACGGTGTATTGAAGCTCAAACAAGGTGCCCATATTGGTCGTCTTGACCTTCTCGAGCTCGGCTCTGTTTGTGTATTTAAGGAAAAGGTCGTCAAACACGCCGTCATAATCGAGGCTTTCGGGTATTGTGATTTTAAGAGTCCTCAGCGAGCCCTCTCTGCCGCCGAAGTTTACGGCCTTCAGAATCATCATCGCCGCTGCGATTATCACAAAGAAAAGGGCGGCCAGGGTCACATAGCCCATTCCCGCGGCGAGACCGATTGCCATAGCGAGAAATATTGCGCTGATTTCGCCCGCCGTTCCGGGCGCGGAGCGGAAGCGAACGAGCGAAAACGCTCCGGCTACCGCGACCCCCGCTCCGATATTTCCGTTGACAAGCATAATCACCGTCTGCACCACCGCGGGCAGCAGCGCGAGCGTTACGGCGAAACTACGGGAACAGCGGTTTATGAACATATATACCAGGGCGGTCAGAACGCCGAGAACAAGCGACGCCGCCGTACATATCAAAAACGTTTTTATTGTGATTGCCGAGTCGATGACAGAGGTGAAATTGACTAATGATTCAAGCACTTAAACACATCTCCTTTTTGGTTATTCCTTCAGTATTTTTTATAAGGTGGTTTTTATAGCAGGTTCCGTATTTTGAAAACGAAACGGGAGCTATTCTCAGGCTGCCGAGTATTTTCGCCAGCCACAGCGGGCAGGCATCCGGTATTTTGATTTCAAGCAGGATAAGGCCGTTATCCGTCAGGGGCAGCCCGTCATCGCCCGCGCCGAGGCTAAGACGGTCGGTCCGCCAGCGGATGCCCGAGTCGAAGGTTATTCTCAGCCCGGGGTCTTCCCTCCCTTGATACGCCTCTCTGTCATAAGCTATGAACACCTTGGGCGAAACGCCGTGATACAGCATAAAGTATTCGATTTCCCTTTTTATCTGCTCCCCGCTCTCAACCGAGCGGATATTCCCGAGATAGGTTTCGGATTCCGAAAAGGGCATCGTTACTCTTCTTTTATAGACAACGCCGTCATATTTTTTCTTGAGCTCCACAAAAACCCTGTCCGATGGGCCGGGAACTCCGTAGCTCCTGACGCGGAGCTTCTCTTTATACACCGGTTTTTCGAGCGACGCCCTTATCAGGCTGTAATTATCGGTATCATAGTATATATTGCATATTGTATATTTTCCGTATTCATCCGGCCGCATATAAGGCGCGGCCTTTTTTACGAATGCTTCATACTGCTCTTTTGTGAGAAAAAACTTTTTTTCATACCTTTTAAAACAGGTTTTTATCTGCCGTTCCATAGGAGCGCCTCCTTTCTTCTGAGAGGAGTATAACTCCCCTTCTTAAAGAGAACCTAAAGAAAAAAAGATTTTTCCTTTAGCTTTCCTTTAGGTTCGCGGGGTATTATATCGGCAACGAAAGCCGGCGGAGCCGGAGAAGGAGGATTATTATGAAATCATTTAAAAAGTTATTTGTTATTATTCTTGTTTTTTCCTTATCGGTGCTCACCCTCGCGGGATGCGGGGCAATGAAGAGCGACAAGCAGAGCGCCGGACAGGAGAGCACACAGTCCGCTGCAGATGCGCAAAGCGCGAATACGGCAAAGGCGGGCACATCATATGATAAGCTCTCGGCGGAAATAAAGCTCAGCGGCTCATCCGCAGAAATCAAAGGCAGCGGCGCGAAAACCGACGGCGGCAATATAATTATCGTCAAGGGCGGAGCATATTCCTTCAGCGGAAAGCTCGACAGCGGAAAAATCACGGTTGACGCCGGGGATGAGGATGTGACCGTTATTCTGAACGGCGCCGAAATAACATCATCCGATTCAGCCGCGATAAATGTTTTCAAAGCCGGTACCGTAACCGTCGAGGCGGCGGACGGAACCGAAAACACGCTCAGCGACGCCGTGGAGTATGTCTATGAAGACAGTTATTCCGATAAGGAAAAAGAAGAGCCCTCAGCCTGCGTCTTTTCAAAAACGGATCTTATCATAACCGGGGGCGGAAATCTCACGGTAAAAGGCAACGCGGGGAACGGAATCAGGAGCAATGATTATCTGACGGTTGAAAACACCGTGCTGACCGTTGAAAGCGAAAACACCGCTCTGTCGGGAAATGACGGCGTAACCGTGAACGTGGTCACCCTCTCCGCTGACGCAAAGGGCGATGGAATTCATTCCGACGGCAATGTTGAGATAAACTCCGGAAAGCTGACAATCAGATCGGATGATGACGGCCTCCACGCCGACAACAGCGTGACGGTTAACGGCGGAGAGATAAACATCACCGCTCACGAAGGAATTGAAGGAACGCTTGTCACAATAAACAACGGCACAATCACCTTAAGCGCGTCGGACGACGGCATCAACGCCGCTCAGAAGGTTGACGGAGTTACCCCGGCGGTTGAAATAAACGGCGGTGAAATAACCATTACAATGGGCGCGGGAGACACGGACGCGATTGACTCCAACGGAGACATAATCATAAACGGCGGAAAAACCGGCATAACAGCGCAGTCCGGGTTCGATTATGATGGGAAGGCCGAGCTCAACGGCGGCGAGGTTTATCTTAACGGCGAAAAAATAAGCGAAATAACAAATCAGTTCGGCGGCGGAATGCCCGACTTCGGCGGCAGGGACGGAAATTTCCCTCAGGGCGAAAAAGGTGATTTTTTCAAAGGCGGCACTCCCCCGACGGATGAAAACGGAGAATACTTCAGAGGAGCTCCCCCGACGGATGAAAACGGAGAAACCGTCATATAAGACAGGAAAAGAGGATTCCCCGGGGAGCGGGAAAACCCCGCTTCACGGAAAAACGGGTTATTAAAAAATATCGGCATAGCAGGTAAAAGCTATGCCGATATTATTCTTTATAAACAGTCAATCCCTCAAAAGGGCGGCTTTTTTGTTGTTTACAGCGATAAGAAGCGCCACACAAGGAAGGCGGCCCAGAGGATGAAGATAACGCAGTTTTTCTCAAGGAACGCGCCGAGTCTTGTAATTGCGGCGAAGGGGAAGCCGAGCACTTTGCCCACGCCGTCGAGCGCTCTGCCGGCAACGCGCTTTTTCTTTGCGTATCCGCCGTAGGCAATATCCCAGAATCTGAGAATATCTTCCGTCAAGGGGAAGAGGCAGCACAGCAGCGACACGCCGATGTAAAGCGCGACAAGGCTGCAGATATAAAGCGGTATGCTGTCAAAACGGGTGACGCCGAGAGTGAAAATGTTAATATAACCGAAAAGGAAAAACGCCATGCCCATATTGAAATTCATAAAACCCGGGCCCGTAGCCATAAGGTATGCGGCAAACTGCTTTTCCGCGAGCGAGTGCTCCACGTGGCCGCACGCCTCGTCAAGGCGGATATATCCGCCCGGCTCAACCATAAGCTTCAGCAGGCGGCAGGTGAGCTGCTCCCAGAATCCTCTGAGGTAGGCGCCCGGAAAAACTATGAGCTTTGTTATGATATAAAGCAGTCTCATATAAAGTCGCACACCCCTTCTCTGAGATAATCTGTCACCTTTGTTTTGCCGGATACGATATCCCGGAATTCCTGCCTGATGTTCAGGGTCTTGTAGTCCTCAAGAATTTCGCTTATGTACTGCGCGTTTTCGGTATCTTTCTTGCCGTATTTGTCGCACAGCGAGGTCGCGATATATACCGTGGACATAAGGATATCCGAGGTGTAATAGGTCGCGTCGCCGTAATAGCTCGCAATATAGTAAGCGTTCTGCTCGCAGAGCGCCGCCGCCTCAAACGCCTGGTCATAGTTTTCCTGCGCAAGGTAGATAAGGCACTTCTGGCGGTAATACTCGGGCACGGAAGCGTATTTGCTCTGCGCCTCTTCAATAAGGTCTAGGGCTTCTTCAAAATCGCCCTTGACTCTTGCCATATTGATAAGCAGGCTGTAGTTGGAATCCGAATTCTCGCCGTTTATGAGGTTTTCTCTGCAGAAAGCGTCAACAAGCTTATCCGCGCCGTCAACGTCACCGGCAAGGAGCTTCGCGTTCATAAGGCCGCGCACGGGGTCATAAGCGCTGATATCCCTGTCGGCGAGCTTTTGGTAATAGGTTGCCGCCTCTTCGCCGTGGCCGTATCTGAGAAGCTCATCGGCATAGTCCTTATAGTAAAGCCAGGTGTAATCATCCTCGCTCGCTTCGGCGTCCTTTTTCATCTGATCGAAGCATTCAAAAATCTTTTCCTCACCTAAGTCAAAGTAGGTGGCGGCGGTGTAAATGAAATAATCGAGGAAAACATCATCCACCTTTTCCGCGCCGCGGCTCTCCTCAAGCAGTTTGAAGAGCTTTTCGCCCTCGCTCTTGTCGGGCTTTTCCATGCCCTGCATCAGGTCAACCGGCTCCTGCACGGCAAGGTAGGTGTCCTGGAATCTGTTATAGTACTTCTCGCAAAGCTGATAGTTTTTATCTGTTTTGAGGTATCTCTCGTCCGGCGATTCGCCGAATGCGTAAGCGCTGTTCTGATACGCTCTCAGCGGGTCGTAAATATGCATAACCGTATTGTAAATCTTGCTCTTTACGCCGTAGCCGGGGTTTGTGAGACTGCCTAAGAACAAGCCCACTTTGTTTGTGGCAAGCGCGTTCTGCACTTCGGTGGCAGAGGTCTGCACCTCCGCGTAGGCGGAATGCGCGGCAAACCAGTTATTCTGTATTGCGTACATATCGCCCTTCACAACCGAAATTGCGGGAGCGAGATCAAGGGCCACAATCACAACGCAGATGATTGACACCGCGATGGCAAGCACCGCGCAGATAATGCCCGTCAGGGGTATCTTCGTGCGCCTGAGCTCATCCTCACAGCGGTAGCAGTAATCGTGCTTTTTGGCAACCTTGCGCTTTTTGCACCGGGGGCACAGTCCTTCCTCAAGCGCTTCTTCCGCGGGCTCTTCGCCCACAGCGGCGGCGCTTTCGGTTTCTTCGCCTTTTTCAAGAGTTATGCTCTCGTTATCATCGTCTGAAGCATGGGGGTCAAAAGTTTCCTTTATCAAACGCTTCACCCTTCTTTCTCTTTGTGAGATTGCTTTATTTTAACATTATTTTATAAGAATTGCAATGAATGCCGGCATTATTCACACTAATTTTACGTGTGCCAGAGCTTGCGGTCAAGGCTTCTGAACTGCACCGCCTGCGCAATGTGCGGCGCTTCAATGGCTTCGCTGCCCTCAAGGTCGGCGATTGTCCTTGCGACTCTGAGCACTTTATCGTATGCGCGGGCGGAAAAATCAAGCTTTTCAAACACCTGCTCAAGCATAACCATCGCCGCGGGTGTGGGGTTGCAGAATTCCTTGGTCATGGCCGAATCCATTTTGGCGTTGCAGGTAATGCCCGTTCCCTTAAGGCGCTCCTGCTGAATCTTTCTCGCCGCGTTCACTCTCTTTTTGATTTCGGCGGAGCTTTCGCCCTTTACCTTTGAGGAGAGCTTTTCAAAATCAACGGGGGGCACCTCTATGTGAATATCAATCCTGTCGAGCATCGGGCCCGATATCTTAGCAAGGTACCGCTGGGCGGCTCCCGGCGGGCAGGTGCACTGTCTCTTCGGGTGGCCGTAATAGCCGCACGGGCAGGGGTTCATCGCGCACACAATCATTGCCGAGCATGGATAGGTGACTGACGCGTTTACCCTTGAAATTGTTATCTGATTGTCTTCTATCGGCTGGCGGAGCACTTCCATCGCCTGCCTTGAAAACTCGGGGAATTCGTCAAGGAACAAAACTCCGTTATGAGCAAGCGAAATTTCGCCGGGCCTCGGTATCACTCCGCCTCCCGAAAGCCCGGCGGGCGAAACCGTGTGGTGGGGCGACCTGAAAGGCCTCTGCCTTATGAGCGGCACGTCCGTCGGCAAAACGCCGGCAACGGAATAAATCTCCGTGGTGCACAGCGACTCCTCAAATGTCATATCGGGTAAAATGGAGGGAAGGCGTTTCGCGAGCATGCTTTTGCCCGAGCCGGGAGGGCCTACCATAAGGATGTTGTGGCCTCCGGCGGCGGCTATCTCCAGGGCGTATCTCGCCTCCTGCTGTCCCATAACATCGCTGAAATCGGGCATCGGGTGAGCGGCAAGGATTTCTCTCTCGGGGTCATAAACGGTCACGGGCAGAGTCTCTGCGCCCGTGAGGTGGTCAACCACCTGTTTAACGGTTTCAACCGCGTAAATCTCAATGCCGTTTACAACAGAGCTTTCGCACGCGTTATCCGCGGGCACAAACACTTTTTTGATGCCGCTGTCTCTTGCCCTTATCACCATTGAGAGCGCGCCCTTCACGTGCCTCACAAGCCCGTCGAGCGAAAGCTCGCCTATAAAGGCGTATTCGTCAAGGTTTGCCTCAAGCTGATGCCCCGCCTTAAGCAAAGCTATGAAAATGGGCAGGTCGTAAAGCGAGCCCTCTTTTTTTATGTCGCCGGGCGAAAGGTTGATTGTCACCCTGCCCTGAGGGAAGGTGTAGCCGCTGTTTTTCATTGCGGAGCGCACCCTGTTGCGGCTCTCATTTACGGCAGTATCGGGCAGGCCGACCACGTCAACCCTCGAAAGGCCGTTGCCGTAATCAACCTCAACGCCAACCATATAGCTTTCAAGTCCGAATAAACCCATGCTGTTAATCCGGGCAAACATCAGATCACTCCGTTCGTTTGCATAATATTATTATTTTATCACACCGATAAATAAAAAACAACAGTTTGTTAAACCTGAAGCCGGAGCGGGAAACAATTCCCCGCCCCGGCCTGCTTTATATCGGTGTTAAGTTTTACGG
>DBWO01000020.1:3987-16761 GCA_002309055.1 Ruminococcaceae bacterium UBA1236 | reverse complement strand
CCCGTTTGACGGGTGGATGTTTATTGTTGAATAACGGATTTGTTCTGTGATATAATGATTTACAGAGTAAAAAATCAATATGCGAATTAACACTCAAGGAGAAATAAGATGAAAAAAGCGATTTCACTGATTATCTGCGCGGTGATGGTTTTCTGCGCGATGGGTCCAGCCATTTCCGCTTTTGCCGACGGCAGCTGTAACTGCGGCTTTTCGCCGGTGATTTATGTCGGGCCTCTCGGATGTACTTCAATTGTCAGAGACGCCGGCACGGAAAACGAGCAGCAGCTATGGAAAATCGATACAAAGTTTCTGCTTTCAAATCTTAATGCCGTTTTGCCACGCATAAGCAGAGGGATTCTCTTTCATAACACGGATTTGCTCGGCGATGCCCTTGTTGAGTTCGTGAACGCCTGCTTCGGCGACCTTGCGCTTGACAGCGAGGGGAGGTCAAAAGCCAATGTCACAACGCCGCAGCTCAATGTGCCCGAGGGAAGCAGGCACGGGCCTGACAGCGATTATTACTTTGACTATGATTTCCGTCTTGACCCCTATGAGCACGCGGAGCGTCTTCACGAATTTATAGGCCGTGTCAAGGCGCTCACAGGCCATAACAGCGTAAAGCTTAAGTGCTCAAGTATGGGCGGCGTTGTCCTCTCCGCTTATCTTGACAAATACGGATATGACGGCATTGATGTGATAATCTGCCGCTGCTGTCCTCTTCTCGGTACCGCTGTCGCGGGCGAGGCGTTCTGCGGCAAAATCGAGCTTAATTCCACTTCGCTTACCCGTTACGGTGAGGACGCGATTCCCTTCCTTGAAACGGGATTTGCCGACGATTTCATCGAGGGCACTCTCTACGCTTTGCTTGACACCCTGAAAGGCGCGGGCGTTATTGACGGGCTCTGCGTTCTGGGCGACAGGCTCATAAAGGATGTGGGCGACAGAGTGTTTGAAGAAGCTCTTATCCCGGTTTTCGGCACGCTCCCCGGTATATGGTCGTTTGTGCCCGAGGAATATTTTGATGAGGCCGTTTCGTTTATGAAGCTTCCGGAAGAAGGCGGGCTTCACGATAAAGTTTACGCCTACAGAAACGCAATGGCAAATATACAGAGCAATCTCCGGGCGGCGAAAGATGACGGTGTTAAAGTCTGCATAATCTGCGGATACAACGTTCAGAGGACCCCGCTTGTAACATTGTGGAAATCGACCTCGGACGGCACTGTTGACACAAAATACGCCTCCCTCGGCGCAACCTGCTCAAACGTGAAAGAGCCGCTTGACGATTCTTATCTTGCTTCGCTTGAAAACAGGGAGTATCTTTCTCCCGACAATATGATTGACGCCTCAACCTGCGCTCTGCCGGAATGCACCTGGTTTGTGCGTGACTGGCTCCACTGCAACGGAAACGCCGGCATTGACGAGCTCTTCAGCCTTGTGATGACAAGTGATGAGGTCAGCGTTAAATCATTTGATAAATTTCCGCAGTTTCTTGAGGCGGATGATGACGCGGATATGATTTATCCTGTCACTGCCTCCCCCGACGCTCTTACACGGTTAAAAGAAAGGCCGTCCTATCTAAATTTTATAAGATATATTTTTTCTTTGATTAAAAGAATATTTCAATCCGGAAATTGACTTTTTGAGGTAATATATATGAACAGAACAGAGGCTGAAAAGTTTATAAAGGATGAATTCGGGGCTGAGGGTGAGCATCTTTGGCTCAGTTACCCCGACTTCGCTGTTTTCCGAAATGCCGGAAACAGAAAATGGTATGCGGTAATAATGAATATCGAAAAAAGCAAACTCGGCCTCGAAAGCAATGACAAGGTTGATATAATTAATCTGAAATGCGATCCGGTATTTATTGGTTCGCTTCGCAATAATGAAGGATACTTCCCGGCTTATCATATGAACAAATCATATTGGATAAGCGTTTTGCTTGACGGCACGGTAAGGGATGAGGAGATTAAAGACCTTATTCATCTGAGTTATGAATTGATTGACAGCAGTAAGAAATAATATCTGTTTTACTGGAGGTGCCGCGATGAAAAAATATGCAATGCCATTAATAATGGCAGTTGTGTTTGAAACAGTAGCGGTTGTACTGTGGCTGACTAAAGACAATATTTTTTATCTGCTGAATTTCAGCTATATCGGCATTTCAATTTCGCTGGGATTATTCCTTTATGTCAGGAAATACAGGCACGCAAGGCGCGTTGTTCAGCTGCTTGTAGGGCTGTATATGCTGATCTATCTCGGCCTTGTGCGCGGTGAAAATATGCAGATTGAGGGATTCTGGTATTATCTTTTTACCGGCGTATTTGAGGCGGCGACAATCCATTATGCTGTTGCCAAGATTTTCGGGCCGCTTGTTTTCGGCAGGGGATGGTGCGGATACGCCTGCTGGACGGCAATGGTGCTTGATTTCCTGCCGTATAAAATTCCCGGAAAACCCCGAAGAAAAATCGGATGGATCAGGTATATAACATTTGCTGTTTCATTTGCTTTTGTTTCTGCACTGTTTGTGATGAGTGCCGGCAATAAGGAGCGCATTATGTTTTGGGCGTTTTTAATCGGCAACGCTGTTTACTATGCAGTGGGAATCGCTCTTGCTTTTCTGATGAAAGACAACAGAGCTTTCTGCAAATATATCTGCCCGGTTACGGTGTTTCTTAAACCGATGAGTTATTTTGCCTTGCTCCGAGTGAAATGCGACAAAGAAAAATGTATTTCCTGCGGCAAGTGTAAAAAAGTGTGTCCGATGGATGTTGATGTGACGGATAATTCCCCTAAGAGGCAAAACGGAACAGAGTGTATTTTGTGTATGGAATGCGTGAAAAACTGTCCGAAAAACGCTTTATGATAAATACCCTTTGACGAGGTGAAACCGATGAGCAGAATAATATCATTTTTTATGGCGGTTATTTCATTCTTTTCCGCCCTTTTCGGCAATGAAACGGGCCGCCCCTACTTCAAAAATGAATACACTATCCCCGAAACGACCGAACCGTATTCGCGTATAGACACCTCGCCTAAAACGGACTGGACGGCAAACTTTATCTGGGATTCATCCGGCGGCACAGAGGAAAACGTATGGATGTGCCTGAGAAAAACGGTCGATTTGTCCTCAGTGCCCGAAACTCTGAACGCCTTCATTTCCGCCGATTCAAAATACTGGCTTTACATTAACGGCAAAAATGCTGTGTTTGAAGGCGGCGCGAAGAGAGGGCCGACTCCCGGCGGCGGCTATTATGATACGGTTGACATCGCGCCTTATCTTAAAGCGGGCACCAATGTCATCTGCGCTCTCGTGTGGTATTGGGGCAAGGACACAAGCTTTTCAAGCACGGACAGCGGCAAAGCGGGCTTCATTTTTGAGGCAGGGGATATCATCTCCGACAGCAGCTGGAAGGCGCGCCGCGACATTGCTTATAAGACCGACACAAGCCTTTCAAAGCCGAATTACCGCCTGCCCGAGTTCAACATTTATTATGATGCGAGGCAGGAAATCGGCGACTGGCTCTCACCCGGATTTGATGACAGCGCGTGGGAAAACGCGACTCAGTGCGGCAAAGGCGTATGTGCCCCGTGGGGCGAACTCTATTCAAGAGGCATCCCTCTGCTTAAAGATTACGGCCTTAAAGACTATGAAAATTCTTCCGATTACAAGGGCCGCACATTTCTCTTTAACAGGACCGTCACTCTTGATATTCCCTATAACGCGCAGTGCACGGCATATCTGAAGGTTGAAGCGAAGGCAGGCAAAAAGATAAGGATTCTCACCGAAAACACCTGGCTCGGCTGTGTCAGCGACATATATATCACAAAGGACGGCGAGCAGGAGTTTGAGGCGCTCGGCTGGTTTAACGGCGAGCATATAACATACGAAATCCCCTCGGGAGTAAAAATCCTTGAGCTTAAATACAGAGAGACAGGCTACGGCACGGAGTTTTCCGGCAATTTTGAATGCGAAAACGAGGAGCTTAATTCCCTTTGGCAAAAATCCCTTCGCACCCTTTATGTCACAATGCGCGACAATTATATGGACTGCCCCGACAGGGAGAGAGCGCAGTGGTGGGGCGACGTTACCAACGAGATGGCAATGACGATGTATTCGCTCGATTCAAACGCTTATCTGCTCTATCAGAAGGGCGTTGCCTCAATGCTCGGCCATGTCAGTGAAGACAAAGTTCTTCAGACTGTTGTGCCGGTCAGCGGAGATTATTTCGAGCTCCCCGTTCAGCAGCTCGCGGGCATCTGCGGATTCTGGACATATTATCTCTACACGGGTGACGTTGATTTTATCAATCAGGTATATGACGCGTGCTATGATTATATTCATCTCTGGACAATCGGCGGCAATCACCTGGTTAATCACCGCGCCGGCTCATGGGATTGGATGGACTGGGGCAACTACGCGGATGTGACCGCGATTGAAAACGCCTGGTATTACGGCGCGCTTTCAGCAATGCTTAACATTGCGGAAGTTACCGGCAGGGACAGCGGTGATATCGGGGAGAGAATGAATGAAATCAAAACGGGCTATGCCTCGCTCTGGACAGATAACGGCTATAAGAGCAGTGATGTTCTCATGCCCGATGACAGAGCGAATGCCCTCGCTGTTGTTTCGGGACTTGCCGGAAAAGATCAGTACGATGTTATCACTTCCGTTCTTACCAAAACGAAAAACGCGAGCCCCTATATGGAGTATTATGTGCTTGAAGCTCTCTGCCGCATGGATAAATACGAAGAGGCGAAAGACAGGATGCTTCAGAGATATGATAAGATGATCAAAGAGGATTATTCCACTCTCTGGGAGGGCTGGACAAAGGCAGACGGCACAATGAATCACGCCTGGTCAGGCGGTCCGCTCGTGATTATGAGCAAGTATTTTGCCGGAGTAAGACCCGCTGAAGCCGGATATTCAGAATTCATCATCAAGCCGCAGATGGCAGGGCTAGGCAAAGTCAGCTGCGTTGTACCCTCGGTTAAAGGATATATAAAAGTTTACGAAACCCAAAGCGGCGTCTCGTTTACGCTTAACGCGGAAGTGCCGGGCGGGGCGGCGGCTGAGATATACGTGCCTTATGCCGACGGGCAGACCGTGAAACTCTGCGGCAGTGTGATTTATGAAAACGGCGCTTTTTCGGGCGCGGACGGCATTGAATTTGACGGAGTGAATGACGGCTTTGCCGTGTTTTCAATAAAATCCGGGGCGGACAGGTCTTTGAGTTTTGAGGTGAATTAAATGAACAGATTTTTGCTTATTGTCGGCATTGTCATAATCATCGCGGGTGTTATCTCGCTCGCTTTTGCCGCGCTGAATATGCTCGGCTATCACCGCGCGCTTGACGGCTCAAACGAGTTTTATGCGCGGCTTCATCAGAGAATGATTATTTTCGGCATAACTGGCCTTGTCCTTGCCGCGGCAGGCGCGGTGTGCATTATAATCCGCTCAAAACTGTAAACCGCATATAAACAAAAATCCCGAAGCGAAACGCTTCGGGATTTTTCTGTTTGCTTTATTTGATTATAAATACTGCCCTGAAGAGGATGCCCCAAAGGGGTTGGTGTGAATGATAAAAACAAAAAGTGAAAAACCAATTGAATCATTTATTTAATCAGCTCAAATTCCTCGCCGTCGGCAATTATCATCCGCCCGGGGGCGCTGAATTTTTCTGCGCGGGATTTGTCAAACAGCATTCCCGGCGCCATATGATAGGGTATGCTGTGCTTCGCACCTACGAGCGAAGCGCACTGCGAGGCCTCGTCAAGGTCCATGTTGTAAATGCCGTCACAGCAGAAAAAAGCATAGTCAATGTTTTCCTGCGAGAGCGCGGGCATCTGCTCCGTTTTGCTTGTGTCTCCCGAGGCGTAAACCGTTACGCCGTCCGGGAGTGTGAGAATGTATCCCACGCAGTCTTTCACATTATGATTACGGTTGTAACCTGCCTCAACGGCCTTCACCGTGACAAACCCGAGGTCGAAAGTGTTGTGCTTTCCGCCCTCAAGTGCTTCTTTCCATGTGATAATCCGGCAGCCCGGATTGCGTGAGCGGATTTTAGCCGTGTTTGTGTGGTCGGAGTGAGCGTGTGTAATCAGTATTAAATCCGCGGCGGGATCATATCCGTCTCCGGCGTATGGGTCAATGTAAATCACTTTTCCTCCGGATGTTGTGATTCTTAAACTGCCGTGCCCCTGATACAGAATTTTATTCATGTTTTCTCTTTCCTTTCACGTATTATTACCACAGCCATTTTAGCATAACCGCCCGGCGGTTTCAATAAAAACATAAATCGCCCCGAAGCAGCGGACAAGTTCCTGCGCTCCGGGGGATTGAATTATTATTATTTTGTTTCAACATCAAGCAGATCGCCGAATCCTTTTACGATTGCTGACGCGCTCTCGTCTGAGATTGTCAGAAGCATTGAGTTCGAGATTTCGTTTCCGCCCTCGCCGTTATAGATAAGAAGGGGAGTGAGTATGCCCTGAGTTGTGACGGTGTCGGGCAGGTTGTAGCCTACAGCGTCATTGGTAATACCCATAACAAGCACCTGCTTGTCTTCGTCACCGGATGCCTCTCTGACCATATCCTCGAGCGTTCTGTATTCCCAGTCTTTGCCGCTCCAGGACTGCGGCCCTGTCCATTTTGTGGCGCCGTCGTAGCCGTCTTTTGTGCCGTAAACACAGGCGGGCGAAAGCTCGCCGGGGACGGTGATGAAAGCCACATCTTCACCGAGCTCAATATATCCGATTTCAACCATTATGCCGTAGCCGCTCTCCGCCGTGGATGAACGCACTGCATTAAAGCCGAGTATACCTGTTGCCGCTCCGACTTCCAGGAGGCCGAAATCACAGTCAAGAAGCATTTCGGTCGCCTTGATGTTTACAACGGGGGCAACCGCCTTCTTTGTGCCTGCCGCGTCTATCACGAAATGCGCAAGGGCATAGCCCTTTTTATACATATCTCCGAAGCCCGGCTCGCAGCCCTCGTAAAGCTCCTGAGTGACTTTTTCGCCGTATCTCTCCACCCACTCTTCTCTGGTGAGTGCCTTTGATGCCGCCCAGTCCTCGGCATCTTTGCCGATTGGGGCATCCGCGGTTGAAACGCCTGCCTGAGTGCCCTGAATAAACATAAAATCATATCCCGCGTCTTTCATGGCGAGCTTCATATAATAGGGATAATCGCAGTCTGTCATGTGAGTTTCCTGCGCGTTTGCGGAAACGGGATGAGCGCCGATGTTTGAAACGATTGTCTTTTTGCCGCTGTCTGATTCGAAAATGAATGATGAGAATTTGTTCTGCGTTTTCGCACCGCTGTTGAATTTGTCTCTCACGCCCTCGGCTTCATCTGTGCTGAAGAACGAAAGAGAGCCGCTCTCCATGCCTGCAAAAGCCCTGTCCGCTGCGTCGGACGCCTTGTCAACGAGGGTGTCGTGCATATCTTTTTCAAGGGTAAGAATATATTGACCGGGCAGGAAACGCTTGAAAAGATTGGCAAAAAGAACGCCGATTATTCTCTTCCAGTACATTCCCTGAATATCGAGACCCGCGTGGCAGTGTGTGGCGCTTACCGTGCAGGAGAGGATATCGCCGGAGGTTATGCCGTAACGGCTCAGTTTTTCCTCAACGGCTTTTCTTATGTCGCGGCAAGTCTGGCTTGTGATGCCCACGCCGTCAACGCTTATCATGATGATTACGTCATCTTTGCCGTTGCCGTTTGAGTCGGAGTTGTTTGAAAGCACAAGCACATTGACATTCTGCCCCGAATAAATCTTATCTATCTCGGCCTGATATCCGCCGCCGCAGTGCATTTTGTCAAGGCAGTATCCCTCGGGGTCGGGGTTGCCGTTTGCGTCACGGCGCCATTTTTCGGGAATAACGCTGTTGTCGGCAAAGCCGGCTTTCCAGCCGCTGCCGCTGACCTTTCCGTCTGTTCCGGGATAAAACTGCTCGCTCTCACCGACCTTGTAGTCTTTCGCGTTTTTGACGCCGAAGCGGATATTTGCCGCCGTGAGAGCCGCGAATATTCCGTCCTGAACAAAGCCGAAAATGTTATCAACCGCGTGCTCAAAGAAGCCGTATCCCTCTTTTTCGCTGTTTGCGGCAAATGCGCTCACAGACACGCTCGCGATAAGCGCGGCGGAAAGGGCTATTGCCGTAGCTTTCTTCATAAACTTCATTTCTCTTAACCTCCCGGATTATTATATTCTTTGATGTGTTATATCAACTCTTTGAAAATCTTCAAGGGAGAATCAGTTATCCTCCTGCTCCGGTTCTTCTTCCTCTCCGGACTCCTCCCCGGATTCTTCCTGCGTGTGACTCTGATTGTACCGCGCCGAAATCTTTTTGTAAACCATCGCGCCGGGTATGCTGAGCAAAGCCGAAATCACGAAAACTATCGCGGCGACCTTGAAATTGTTCGCTCCGAGAAAATCGCCGCAGATTGTTGAGGAGACTATCGCGGGAATACGCGCGATGGACGAGATAATCAGAAACTCCGTAAAATTAATATCCGTCAGACCCGCGAAATAGGTCATGGTATCCTTGGGCGTTCCGGGGACCAGATAAAAAATGAATATAATGCGGTTGCGTTTCTCCCTGTCCTGCAGAAACCGCATAGACTGAAGCTTCTTTTCAAGGTGGAAAAGCCGCAGGATGCGCATACCTATCCGCCGCGTCATAAACAGAATAATGATTGATCCGATAATATTTCCCAGCAGGCACAGCAAAAATCCGCCGAGCCAGCCCCAAACCAGACCTGCGCCGATTTCTATCGGCTCCGTGGGTATGAATTTAAATATCGTCTGCACAACACGAACCGCGACAAATACGATGATGCCCCATACGCCGAAGCCGTCAATCCACGCCTTGAAGCGGTCTGTGTCTTTGATAAACTCAATTGATGACTTCCCGAAGCGCAGATACAAATAAAGGCATATTCCGACGGCGGCCAGCATCGCGACGATTATCAGAATGCGCAGAATTAATGTTTTTTTCTTTTCACTCATTATGATTGTCTTTCTTTCAATAATCAGAGTACGGTTTTGCAAAGTTATTATATTATTATATCAATATTTTTCATTCAGTTCAATATAAAAATCCCCGTATCGGCAAACGCCGTTACCTCGCCGCCGGTGACCGCCTTTTACTTAACATAGAAAATCTGACCTTCTGTGGTGTCAACCATATACTGCTTAAGCGCCGGAGTAACCTGAGACACAAAATGAGCGTGATCGTGGCCCGTGACAATGGCTTTTATCTGAGCCGAGTTTATGATGATATCATAAAACTCCTCTGTCGCCTCATTTGCCTTCTGCTCCTCAATCCACTGTTCCTCATAGTTGTATTCTTTCATAACATCTTCCGGCACGCCCATAAGCCAGGCGGGGTGCGGATAATCCAGCTTTTCCATCTGGAATTTAAAAATGTCGGGAGCGTAAAGCGGAACGTGAAGGGCGAGCACAACAGGCATATCATCCTTCGCGAGTTCCTCCTTGAAAAGATCAAGCTGCCACTTCTCTATCTTATGATTTGAATTGTCAACGGCGATGAATTTCACGCCGTGCTCAACCCTTACGGAATAATCAATATCGTTTGTAAATGACGGCTTTACCTTGTCACGAAGGCTGTCGCGCCTTGCGTAATCATCACCGTCATCCCAGATGTATACATGATATTCATGGTTTCCGGCGCACGCGAAAACATCGTTTTCGGATGTGAAATCTTTTGCAATGTCAAGATTCTTTCGGCTCACAAAATCAATGAGATCACCCGTGTGAACAATAAGAGCGTCAAGCTCACGCGCTTTCAGCGAGAGGTCGTCCAGCATACGCATATCCTTCGGGCAGTATGTGATACGGGCGTTTGCCGTCTCAATCAGCCTTTCGTCGCCGTAATCCCGCTCATCAATATAGGAAACGTGCGTGTCGCCCGCGTGAATGAAATAAAACGGCTCGTCAATGCCCGCGTCGATAGTGTCGAATGTAAAATACATGCGGCCGTCATCGGGGAATTTGCCGATGAGCCCGCAGAAAAAATATGCGGTCTCGTGAAAAAACCGGGTAAACATACCGCCCGTGCCCGTGTGGATTTCGCCGCATAAAAGGCAGTATTCAGGTTTATCTCCGAAGAGCCTTGAAAGGCTGTCGTTATTGTTCAGGGTTACACCGGAAGAATCCGGGGCGGAAGCGCCCGCCGTATTAAACGAAAACGGTATTGAAAAGATAAGCGTCATCAGAACCATCCGCCTGACAGCCTTGCGTGTTTTTTTCATAAAACCGGAAACCTCCCGTCCGCACAAAAGTCAATATCCGGATATAATCCGCGGAAATCCGTGCTGTATGAATATTATAGCAAGAAAAGCACCGCAATTCAATATTAAAACGATACAGTATAAAAAACCGTCAAGCAATCCGGATCCCTGTTGCAAAAATGAAAATATTGAGCAAAAAGCGGTTGAATTCGGCTCTTAATATGATATAATTAAATTGCCGGATCGGTAATACGGCAAAGGCGAAACAAGAGAATTATGTGAAAGGAGATGCGGAGATGACAGTTTTCTTCCTGGCTGTTTTCCTCATATCTACGGCAGTCCACCTTTACGGTTCCATAAAGAAAAACAAGCTGATACGCAACATCACTAAGCCGTTTCTGCTTGCCTCGCTGTTCGGATTCTATTATTTCTCGGCGGAAAAGGTTCTCATCGCCATTCTGCTCGCTTTGTTTTTCAGCTGGCTCGGTGATGTGCTTCTTATGCCCTCGGGTCTTAAATGGTTTACCGCCGGCGGAATTTCCTTCATGATAAGCCACATCTTCTTTATTGTCGGATACTGCAATGACATTGACTTTTCCGCTCAGCACATAGCGATAACCGTGTTGCTCGGCGTAATTTTCGCGGGCCTTGTGGCTTATATCTTTTCAAAGCTCAAGCCGCATCTTCCCAAGCCCCTCTTTTACCCGATGTTTCTTTATCTTTTGATAAACGGCGCGATGAACTGCTTTGCCGTTTTCAGGCTTTTAAGTATGCCCTGCCTCTCAACGGCAATCACCTGCATAGGCGCCGTGCTGTTCTTCATCTCGGATTCAACCCTCTTCTTCGTGCGCTTCAAAAAGGACGGGCGGCTTAAAACTCACTTCTGGGTTATGCTCACTTATTCCATAGGTGAACTGATGATTATAATCGGTTTGTTATAAACAGCTGCATAAAATCTGAGGAGGTTCATTATGAAATACTATCTTTATAATTCGCTTGCAAATAACGGCATCAAGCCGCAGTTAGGCCCCGGCATAGAGCTTACCGACGCTGTAGGAATGGATTACGCAGAGTTTCTCAAAGGCCTTAATCCCGAGGATGAGGTTGTGCTCATCGGCGGCGACGGCACGCTTAATTATTTCATCAATTCCGTAAAAGGGTGCGAAATCAAAAACAATATCTATCTTTTCGGCAGCGGCACCGGCAACGATTTCCTCACGGATATAGGAAAGCAGCCCGGTGAAGAAGTGCTCATCAACAGTTATCTCAAAGATCTTCCCGTGGTTTATGTAAACGGGCTTGAGATGCTTTTTATCAACAATATGGGCTTCGGGATTGACGGCTACTGCTGCGAGGTCGCGGATAAAATAAAAGCGGAATCACCGCAGAAGGAAATCAACTATTCCGGCATAGCAATCAAAGGCCTGCTCTTCCATTTTAAGCCGTGTCACGCCGTAATCACGGTGGACGGCAGCAAATATGAATTTGACAATGTCTGGATTGCGCCCACAATGAAGGGCCGCTATTACGGCGGCGGAATGAATATGGCCCCCGAGCAGAGCAGATCCTCCGGCAAGCTCAGCGTGGTGGTCTATCACAGCCGTTCAAAGATAAAAGCGCTTATGGCTTTTCCGTCCATTTTCAAAGGTGAGCACACGGGCAAAAAAGATATGGTGAGCGTTTTCACCGGCAACGATATTTCCGTTTCTTTCTCACGCCCCTGCGCCGCTCAGATTGACGGCGAAACAGTCCTCAATGTGACCGAATACAGAGCGGTTCTTTCCGTGTGAAAACGGAACAAATAACATTTATAAATCATAAACAAATCCCGCAGGACAGCGCCCTGCGGGATTGCTTTTATGCCTGCACAAACAGCAGTTTTATTCTTTCAAAAAGATTCCTGAAAAACTCTGCTATTCTTTCAAAAAACGTGAGATTGATAGTAATCGTGCCGTCGTCGGGGCGGATTCCTCCGCCGAGGCGGTCGTTTATCAGAAACTGCGGATATTCCTCATAAGTGTTTACATCCGCCTGCCCGTCCGAGTAAAGCAGCGTTTTCGCTATCTTGTCGAGATAAGGGCTTGTCATCGAATGATGGCAGTTCTTGAAATACCAGGTCTGATCCCTGAAGAGCGCCGTTTCCCCGTTCACTTTGCCGTCGGGCGAAACATAATCGCCCTCATCAAATTTGTCGAACGAACCGGGGTTGTAAAACGACGCGCCGAATGAGGAATCCTCAGACATAAGCACGCCGTCGCTCATAGTTGCCCAATCCTCGGTTACGGGTATGCCTGTGTAGCCGTAAAAGCAGAACACATAAACCGAACAGCTGTCGTTGACCGCCAGAAGGTTATCATCCCTGCTGTATCTGAAATTTTCCGTGAAATAATCGACTTTTTCGAGGAAAGAAGTATATTCGTCTTTTTTGTCGCCGAGAAGGCTGTCAAATATGTATTCTTTGCCTTCCTCAATATCGGCGTCCGGCACCATAGCCCATATGTTCAGCCAGTTGCCGAAAA
>DBWO01000020.1:3275-3958 GCA_002309055.1 Ruminococcaceae bacterium UBA1236 | reverse complement strand
CTGATAATTCCGTTAGCAAAATCCGCGACGGTGGAAACGATTCCGGATTTGTTGAGAACACTCATAAGCCCGGTGAGAAGCTCCGCCTTTTCATTATTGTCAAACGCGGACAGCAGATATTCCGAGAGACCGCCCGCGTCAATCACCATATTACCTTTGACAAGCTCGCCCGCGAAGCCCGCGCCGTAAATCGCCGCGGCGGAAAAGCAGACGCTTTTAACCTTTTCCGTGCCGTAGGTTGAGAGATATGTAAGAAGCACAACGCCGCCGTTGCTGTGGCACTCCATAACCACCTGTCCGAAGCCGAGTTCATCTGTCAGATAGTCAACAAAGTCCTTAAGGCGCGCAGCGGATTCGTAGGGGTCAATGCGCCAGTCGTAAGTGAAGCTGATATCGGGATTCGCGAGCACTTCCTCGCGTGTCGGATAGTAAAGATAAGCTCCGCTTCCCGCAACGAGCGGATTGCCGTCGGTTCCGCACATAAGCGGGCGGAAAAGTTCGTTGACAAAGGGCAGTATCGACTCTGTCAGTTTCTCGTAATTTCTGTCAAACGCGAATTTTGTGAGCGACGGAATGCACTTTGCCGCCGCGGCGAGAATATCATCCACATTCAGCGGCCAGAGCTGATTGCTCCCGGGGTCGTTCATATCCTCGTAGATGGCCGCGTTCATAAATCCCCTGAT
>DBWO01000020.1:1883-3240 GCA_002309055.1 Ruminococcaceae bacterium UBA1236 | reverse complement strand
TGCGCAAAGAGCAGAATCAGACAAATAAATATGCACGAAATCTTTTTGACTGCAGTTTTCATCATTTCTCCTCCCTTGTTAACAGAAAGATAATAGCACTTTGCTTTTCCGATTTCAACAGAAAGTAACAGAATAACGAATAAAGGCTTTTATCAATAATTGTAAAACGAATGGATATAAACCGGTTGTTTCATTAGAACTTTGCAACATAAAGCAGTTAAATATAATCGAATATACCGAAAAAGAGCGGATTTTCCGCGTTCATACCGCATTTTGTAGCGTTCATACCGTCCCGAGTAAAAACGGGTAAATCCGCGGTATTATGTGCATGTAAGCAAGACACACCCGCAAACAAAAGGAGGAACAAAATGAAAGGTTATGAATAAACAGTATTTCGGAAATCCGCTCATTCGCAAAGAAAACCCGCAGACAGATTTAAAAACCAAAAATTAAAAGGCGTAAAGCCGAGGAGGAAAAAATAATGAATAACAAATCAGTTAACACAGGAAAAACCTTTATGGAAAAAGCAGGCAAATTCTTTTACATTTTTGACTTTTTCAGAGCATCCAGAAAACTTACCGTCGGCACAATCGCGCTGCTCACCCTCAACATTGTTCTGCCGGCATTCGTGATTGCATCGATGATTGTCAGCTCGGAAATAAATACGGCAGTCGCGGTCATCATCGGCGCGTTAAGCTCAATTATCGGCGCATTTCTCTCACTTTCTCCCATCGGTGAAGCGATGGCAGTCGCTCTGCTCAGAGCAAAAAAGCCGGATGCCGCAATCGGCGCAAGAGTTCTTCCCATTTTCAATATGATTCATAAAGCGGCAATGGATATGGACCCCGAAATCAGCAAACACGTTGAAGTAAGGGTTGTAAAATCAAGAAAGGCAAAAGTTTATGCCGCCGGAAGACATACAATTCTTGTCACAACCGCGGCCGCCTTCCTTACGGACGCTGAGCTCGAGGAGCTTTTCATCCATGAGTTCGCTTATATCTCAAACAAGGACGCCGACCTCATCACATTTGCCCTTGCCGGTAACTTTGCCACAAGCTTCTTCCTTGTAGGATACAGGCTTATGCTCCAGATTTCTCTGGTTATCACATCAATTTTCCAGCTCATCTCAAACGGCCTGCTCAGCTCGCTTGCAACTCAGTTTGCAAATATAGTATTCACCATTATGTTCGGCTGGATGATTAAGTGCCTTAACTGCATCGGAATGCTCCTTGTAAGAAAAGACCTCAAGGCAGCCGAAGGATACGCGAACGACTATCGTAACAGGCTCTTCAGCGGAGCAGTCTGCATGTAACGGAATAAACCGGATTAATGAAAAACGGAGGTTCAGAAAAACAGT
>DBWO01000020.1:1158-1859 GCA_002309055.1 Ruminococcaceae bacterium UBA1236 | reverse complement strand
ACTTTTATTATGAAATGGCTTGAATAAACGGAAGCGCAGAGCGGTTTTGTATATTTACCGCTTTGATTTTACCGCGTTTCCCGGGCTTTGTCCTGCTCGGGTGATTTCGCCGCTTTTTTTGTTTTTGCAAGGCTCACGCAATATGCGCAGAACGCGACTGCCGCGCAGGCAAGGCCGGCGGCATTTGAAATGCCGGCTTGAAGGCCGAAGCCCTCGTTTGCGGTGAGAATATATGTTACGCTGACCGCTGTCATAAATGCCGCCGGGAGAGATGTTATGAGCGAAGCAAAGAGCCTTTTGCGCTTTTTGGAGAGATAGGCGGACGCAACCCACAGCGTTATCATTGCGAGTGTCTGATTGCTCCATGAAAAATAGCGCCACACAGTCTGAAACCCGTTATTGTTGACAAGAGCGTACCAGGTGAGCAGACCGCCGGCAACAAGCAGCGGGGCAGTGATAATCACGCGTTTGCCGAGCTTTTTCTGGTCGAGACTGAAAACTTCGGCGAGAATCAGCCGCGCGCTGCGGAAAGCGGTGTCGCCCGATGTTATCGGGCAGATGACTACGCCGGCCACTGCGAGAATGCCTCCGAGCGTGCCGAGCACGCCCGTTGAAATTTCATACACCGCGTTTGAAGCGCCATTTGCAAGTGCTTCGCACAAAAGTTGTTCGGTGCCGTAGAAGGATACGCCTGCCGCAGC
>DBWO01000020.1:822-1117 GCA_002309055.1 Ruminococcaceae bacterium UBA1236 | reverse complement strand
CGCTTATCATTGCGCCGTAAAAAACCCGTCTGCCGTCTTTTTCGGTGACAAGGCATTTTGAAATCATAGGCGACTGTGTCGCGTGAAAGCCGGAAATTGCTCCGCAGGCAACGGTTATGAACATAAACGGCCATACGGGAGTGTCAAGAGGGTGAAGGTTTTTAAGAGAGATTTCGGGAATTGTGTATTTCCCGCCGGAAAAGAGAATTCCGCCGATAACTGCGCCTGCCATAACAATGAGCAGCACGCCGAAAACCGGGTATAGCTTTCCGATAAGTTTATCAATCGGCAGCAG
>DBWO01000020.1:585-749 GCA_002309055.1 Ruminococcaceae bacterium UBA1236 | reverse complement strand
AGCTCCGCGGGGCTTGTCACAAAAACCGTGCCGCACAGCACAAGAAGCACCACGGAAAACACGCGCATAATCACCCTTGCGGCTTTTCCCAGATAGATGCCGGAAAGCTGCGCGATTGACGCTCCGTCGTGGCGCATGCTTATCATGCCGCTCATATAGTCGTG
>DBWO01000020.1:0-459 GCA_002309055.1 Ruminococcaceae bacterium UBA1236 | reverse complement strand
TTTGAAACAGCGGGAGTGTCCCTTCCGTCGGGCGAAAATATTTTTTCGGTCACCCTGCCGTATATTAAATATCCCGCGATAAGCACGGCAAGGGACGCAAGAAGAGAAATCATGGTTATTCTTCCTTTGTCAGCAAGTTGACGCATGCGCGTCGTAATAAAGATATTATAACACATCCGCGGCGATATTCAATATGGGGATATTATCTCTGAAAAGTATTATTTTTCGAGAGCGGCTGTTTTTGGGCACTTTTTTACCGATACTGTGTCTAATCAGCCAAAACGTTTCCATTGGATGAAGGTGCAGAAAAATGAAAAACATACTTGAGTATAACATTATAAATACTAGACATTAATTATAAAATGTATGTTTTTTATTGAAAGTTTATTTATATTTTGATATATTATTTTTAATAATGATATGTGATAACGACGAAGTATGGCGTCCGGTAAACTCCAG
>DBWO01000006.1:47049-49221 GCA_002309055.1 Ruminococcaceae bacterium UBA1236 | reverse complement strand
CTTGATATCAAATACGGCTCCGACAAAAAGCGCAAGAGCAAATATGACAGATTCCGAACAGAGAAAACCATTGATATATTCACTCCGCATTGTCTGAGACACACATTCGGTTCTATGCTGAATGCAGCGGGAGTTAATATCAAAACAATCCAGACTCAAATGGGACACGCAGATATCCGCACAACAATGAACCGATATGTTCATGACGACGAAGAGCATTGTTCAAATGAGATGAAAAAGTTCTTCGGAACGGCAGGATAATCCAATTAAACCGAAAGCATGCCGTCTGTCGGAAAACATAATAAATAACCGGGAAACCGCATTAGCGGTAACCCGGTTTTTTGGCAATTTCAGGCTCATTTTGGGGTGATTTTGGCCGTTTTTTGCNNCATTTTGGGGCAATTTACGAAACTACCGTTTTTTCACACTCTTTTCCAATCCTTAAATATCAACGAAAACCGCGAAAAAATTTACGAAGTTTTTACGAAGTTTTTTTGCAGAAACGGGTGTTTTTTGGCTTATTTTAGCACACTTTTTGCTATTTCAGAAATATAAAAATCAACAAAAAAGGACCCTCAAAGCCTTGAAATACAAGGGATTGAGGGCTCTCTGAAGTGGTGGTCGTTACAGGACTTGAACCTGTGACCTCCCGCACGTCAAGCGGATGCGCTACCAGCTGCGCTAAACGACCGTGTTCTGTTTGCAAAGTGTATTATATATGGAAGGCAGGATTTTGTCAAGTAAAATTTGACTTGCACGGTTAACGGCGGCTTTCTGTTCGTTTCTCTGCCGGATAATCCGCGATTGAGCCAAAACCCGCGATGACAAGACTTCCGCTTGTTAAGACCGGGCCGGCTGCTTTTGCCGGGCGTGACTCCGATATATGCCTTTTGTGAAAAGCTGCTTTGGCGTGCCTTATAAGCACCCGGCAATTCTTGTATTTGTCAAACCGTTCTGCTATAATTGCAGTAAGGCGGATGTGCAGGAAGAAAGCGAAATAATCGCTCATTCAGATTCAAAAAGCTTCAAAAGGAGAGAGAAAATGGATAAAATCAGGTTTGGTATAGTCGGCACGGGTACAATTGCTCACCGTTTTGCCCGCGCAATAACAAACACACAGGGCGCTCAGCTTGCCGCGGTTGCGTCAAGAACAAAGGAGGGTGCGCTGGCTTTTTCACGGGAATTTGATATTCCCGTTAGCTTTTCAAGCTATGAAGCTATGGCTCAGTCAGACTGCATTGACGCCGCCTATATTGCCGTGCCCCATTCCGCGCATATTTCCTGCTCAATGCTTATGATGAACGGCGGAAAGCACGTTCTTTGCGAAAAGCCGATGGCGGTGAATGCCCGCGAAGCGCAAACGATGTTTGACTGCGCCGAAAGAAACAATGTGCTGCTTATGGAGGCAATGTGGGCAAGACTTGTGCCGGGCACTCTGAAAATGCTTGAACTCGTTTCGGAAGGTGTGCTCGGCGACATTCTCGGAGTTGAGGGCAAATTCTGCTACACGATGGATGAGGATGAAATGGACCACCACGTTTTCATGCCCGAATACGGCGGCGGCTCGCTGCTTGATGTCGGATGCTACGGGCTGAATTTCGCGCAGTGGTATCTCGGAGATGAAATTGAAAATATCAGCGCGCAGGCAAATTTCTATAACGGCACCGACTGCCACACCTGCGTACTCCTGAAATACAAAAGCGGAGCGATTGCGGACCTTTCAAGCGCAACCCTGCTGAAAAAGCCGAACGAAGGTTACATCTACGGCACAAAGGGCTACGCGCGGCTCGAAAGGTTTTATGCTCCTCAGGAGATTGTGCTGAACCTTCAGGATGAAGGCGAAAAACGGATATCCGTCCCTTACGCGGGAAACGGTTTTGAAGAGCAGATTGAGCATTTCTGCTCCTGCATAAAAGAAGGTCTTTGCGAAAGCCCGGTAATCACACACGCGCATACCCTGAAAATAATCACACTGACAGACAGAATCAGAAAAATGATATCTTTGAGATATCCGCAGGATTCCGAGTAAATGGCTTCGGTAAAACAAAACCGGATTCAGACAATCCCTCGCTCGCGCCCTGTTCGATTCCCGTCTTTGCTTTTGAGCAAAGTAAAACGACCCATCCCGAAGGATGAGTCGTTTTTTTTGGTGACCCGGACGAGAATCGCCCG
>DBWO01000006.1:46868-47038 GCA_002309055.1 Ruminococcaceae bacterium UBA1236 | reverse complement strand
GCCCGCTTAACGGTGCTGTCGCACCTGCGGCACGCACGCGGGCGCCGAAACAATTCACCGGATTGTTTCTCTCGCTTCGCTCGCGCCCTGTTCGATTCTCTTTTTGTATATCAAAAAGCACCTGCAAATGCAGGTGCTTTTTTGATGGTGACCCGGACGAGAATCGCCCG
>DBWO01000006.1:31952-46844 GCA_002309055.1 Ruminococcaceae bacterium UBA1236 | reverse complement strand
CGTGTTACCGCCGTGAAAGGGCGGTGTCTTAGCCGCTTGACCACCGGGCCGCAGTTTGGTGGCGGCAGTTGGATTTGAACCCACGACCTACCGGGTATGAACCGGTTGCTCTAGCCACTGAGCTATGCCGCCATGCCGCTGAAATCTGAAGCGCCTGTATATTATAATATGAACTTTGCGGTTTGTCAACATATTTTTTTGCGGAATAGAAGAGTGCAGTATTTGCACAATTAAACGGCGGTTTTTTCTATATTTTAAACGAATACTATATTATTGAAAACGGCATTTGTCTGTGTTAAAATATCATTTACCGCATTCTGCTTAAGAAAGGGGTGAAAAGAATGCCGGATAAAATCGAAAAGGTCAGCCCTGTCATAATTCTGCCCGGCATCAACCATTCGCCCTCCTATCTGTGTGATGAAAACGGCAATCACATCAAGGACGCAAACGGCAAAGATATCGGCGGCACTCTGCTGATACCCGACATTTCATCCTTTAAAAAGGCGCTGCCCGCTCTCGCGAGGTCTCTCGCGCACTCGGTTGCGGCCCGCACAGAGGGTGACATTTATGAAAAAGCATATAACTGCGCCATGGCGCTCACCTCAATTCAGAGGTGCGACTGCGACGGCAATCACATAAACAATCTTGTTACCGAAAGATGGGAATACCCGATATCCGAAATGGATGAAGACCTCAGGGCCTGGGCCTACCGTATGGTGCCAATGCAGGCGCTCTCCGCGGAAATCGGCGAGGAAAACCTGTTTTTCTTCACTTTCAATCTCGTGGGCGACCCTATGGATTCTGCGGATGAGCTTGAGGACTACATCGGTAAAGTCAAAGCGCGCACGGGCGCGGAAAAGGTCACTCTCCTGCCCGTGAGCCTCGGCGGCACAATTCTCACCGCATACCTTGAAAAATACGGCAGCGGTGAAATCGACAGGATTGTGAACACGGTCGCCTGCCTTGACGGCACGGAGATTGTTTCCGATATTTTCACGCGCAGGTTCAATATATCCGACCGATTCTTAAGGCACGAATTCATCCCCTCGATTTTTAAGGAGGAAACGGGAAGCGGCACAGCCGGCTACGCCATCAACATTCTGCTTCACGCCCTTCCGCGCAAAGCGTTTTTCGCATTTTTCAGCGGATTTATGAGCGGCCTGCTCGACGGCGTGATGCTTAACTGCCCGCAGATCTGGGCTATGCTCCCCGCCCGCAGATATGACGACCTGTGTATGAAATACCTCTGCGGCAGAAAAGCCGCTGTTCTCAAGGGGCGTACGGACGCTTTTCAGTATGCGCGCCTTCACCTTAAATCGAATCTGCTCAAAGCCGCGGAAAACGGCGTGAAAATAGATTTCATTTCCGGCTCAGGTCTCGATTTCGGCGAGGTTGAATACTGCATTTTCGGCGCGATTAAATCAAAGGACAAATTCAATACCGACGGCATAATTCAGCTTGATTCAACCACTCTCGGCGCTTACGGCGTGCCGGCGGGCGGCACACTTCCCGACGGCTACACTCAGGCGGGAGAATGCAAAGCGCACCCCGGCTATTCATATATTTCACCCGACCGCAAAGTTGACGCCTCAACAGCGCTAATGCCCGACCATACCTGGATTTTCCTTAATCAGCATCATGAGGTCGGCAACAACAGCGCGGTGCTCAATCTCGCAAAATGCATAATCACGGGCGAAGTAAGCGATGTGCATTCTGACCCCGTAAACCATCCGCAGTTCAATTTCTCTGAAAACACTTATCATTTAAGACGCTGGAAACTGGGCGACGGGAAACGCGCTCTTGAAGAAATTATGAGCGGCGAAATCAAAACCGCTCCGAGCATAAGAAAAGAGCTTGAAAACGCCGTTGCCAGGGGTGAGAAAATCCTCGGCGGCACGGTCGCGGACGCATATGAAGCGGCCAAGGCGAGGAAAGACATTGAGCGAATTCTTGTGCGCCTGGGCAAGGCGTCACCCGAAAAACAGCAAAGCGCGGTTTGCGCTCTCGCCGAAAAATTCACCGGGTACATCAGCGAAGCTCTCTTGTGCCTGCCCGGCTCAAAGAGCGGTCCATATAAAACAGTAAACGGGAGGAAATAATAATTATGAAAAAGTTATTGGCTGTAATTCTCGCATTCTGTATGCTGCTGCCCATAGCCATGACAGTATCCGCGGCGACAGACGGAGTAAAAACGACCTGCGGCGGCGAGGGTGTGTGCGGCAACGTGCCCACAATCGTTATCCCCGGCATAGGTCAGAGCCAGGTTTATCTGGTGGATGACAAAGGTGATTTCGTCTATGACGAAGGCGAAAAAATCAACTGTTTCCCCGCGTATTTCAACGTTAAGAGCATCATAGCGAAGGTGATAGGCCCCGCGCTCTTCACCCTGCTCACTCAGCACGACATCGGCCTCACCTCGGCTCTTTGCAAGGTGGTTGACGACTGCTTCTATATGAACACCTGCGACAGCGAGGGCAACCCCAGCAAATACGGTCAGCTTGAAGAGTATCCGTATTCAATCGCAGAGTGCTCGCAGGAGGAGAAAAACACCGTTTACGGTCACATTCCCCTCACCGGCTACGGTCAGCTCGCAGGCGAGGATCACCTCTACTATTTCGCTTACAACTCATTCGGCAACAACATCCAGACGGTTGACCGCCTTTATGAATACATTGAGATGGTCAAGAGAGAAACGGGCCACGACAAGGTAAACATCGCGCCCATCAGCCTCGGCGGCACGGTCGCAAACGGCCTGCTCGAATACTACAGCGGCAGATACGAGGGTAAACCCTGCGTTTACGACAGCCTCAACAAAATTATCTACATTGTGCCCGCCGTTGACGGCTCATCAATAGTAGGCGACGTTATGGGTCTCGACCTTGCGTTCCTTGATCCCGATTATCTTTACAACGGTTTCCTCGAGGGTCTTATGGATGAGAAAACCGCGAGAGAGATTGAAATTCTCCTGCGCATCCTGCCCGACGACCTGCTTATGAATACGCTCAATCAGGTTTGCGAGCATCTCGTAAAATCCGTTATCGCTTACTGCACAAACCTCTGGGCGCTTGTCCCCTCCGAGAATTATCCCGCCCTTGCCGAGAGATGGCTCTCATCCCCCGAAATGGCAAATATAAAGGAACAGACGGACCTCTACTATAAAGCGCAGACCAACAGGTTTGACAACCTTGAGGCCGCGATTGATGCGGGCGCAAAGGCTTTCAACATTGTGGACTACGGTGTGTCGCTTTACAACGTGGGCAACTCCTGGAACAAGGAAAACGCGGACGGCGTTATCGACCTTGACTCAACCTCAATGGGCGCGGTCGCCGCGAATGTGGGCGAAACTCTGCCCGAAGGCTACACACAGGCCTGCACCAAATGCACAAATCCCGGGCACAATCACATTTCACCCGACAATGTTGTTGACGCTTCCACCTGCGCTCTGCCCGACCACACCTTCTTCTTCGCGGGGCAGTCGCACGAGGCGACCGCAAGAAACGACATCATTATGGTGCTTGCAACCGAGCTTCTCGCGCACGACAATATAGAAGATGTTTATTCCGACCCGAACTTCCCGCAGTTTAACTGCGGCAGGGACACGAGAGGCCTTATCAACGGCCTCATCCCCCAGGCGAAGCAGATTGATCAGAGCACCCTCAGTGCGGACCAGGCACAGCGCCTTAACGCCGCGATAGAAGCCGCCGAAAAAGCGGTGGGCACCACGGTTGAGGAAGCCGGCGCCAGCGAAAAAGCGGAGGCGGACCTCAGAGCGATACTCGTTGAGCTTGGCTATCAGAAACCGAAATCGGAACCCGAAGACCCCGGCGCTTTCAGAAACATCAGCCTGTGGCTGCTCGAGCATTTCGGCACAAACGGTTTCTCGGAATATCCGCTGACCGGAATCAAAAACTTTTTCGCTGTGATTTTCGGAGCGGCCGGCAGATAAACAAGCGCTCAATGCACTACCCGACGCAATAAAATAAATAATAAGGGCTTGCAGTTTCTTGTAACTGCGAGCCCTTTTCTGTTTACTATTATATATTACATATCAATTGAAAACCGACTAAAAAAGAGCCCCGCTTCTGCGGGACTCAATTTGTTTTATGCTGTTGCTTTGCTGAATAATCCCTTTACTGCACTAAGTATATCGCCGAAGGGGATTGCTTTTATAAGAGACTTTACGATGGAAATAATGCTGTTAAAGAGTCCGCCCCAATCGGCGCTCTTAAGTGCATCAAAGAGGCCTGTTCCTACCTTCTTGAGGGTTGCTGTTGAGCTGGGCTTGTCTTTATACGGACAATTGGCAATGTGATAGTCATATCCTTCTTTGGTGGTGAATGTTTTGCCGCAACCGCCGTCCTCGTAATCGGACCCTGTGTAGGGGCAAGTCTTAGAATGGCCTTCTCCGGGGAAAGCTACGCTCTTCATATGAGCAACATACTCTGTCTCGGTATCGAATGTCTCATGGCAGTAGGGGCATTCTTCACTGAATTTTGCTTCAGCAGCGTAAGAACATACCGAAAGAGCCGACAATGCGAAAAGCATTGCAAAGAATACAGAAAGTACCTTTTTCATTTTGTTTACCGTCCTTGTATAATAATTGTGTTTGGGTTGCTTGGTCGCATACCTTATGTTGTATTTTATCACTACATATAGTATATGTCAACATTATTATTCACAAATTTTGCACAATCTGTTAATATTATTCTCAAGAATAAACTGTTTTTTCGGCCGGAACCGGGTTTTGATATGATTAAGAGGTATAAACTGACGGAATTCATAAAAAAACAAAAAAACATTTGAGGCGGGTAGGATTTTTCGGAGAGTATGCGTATTAATAGATGTAGGGAGGTGTGAAAATGCCTTGCATAAGAGAAGAATTATATGAAATCGAGAAAGCGACTCTCGCGCCCGGCGCCGCTCTTGCCTGCAATTCAAAAGGCAGGCCCGTGCCCGAGGAGGAAAGCCCCATAAGGACAGAGTATCAGCGTGACAGAGACAGGATTATTCACTGCTCGTCATTCAGGCGCCTCAAGCACAAAACGCAGGTTTTCCTCTCACCCGAGGGCGACCATTACCGCACCCGGCTCACTCACACCCTTGAAGTTTCGCAGATTGCCCGCACCATAGCGTGCGCGCTTCACCTCAATGAGGATTTAACAGAGGCAATCGCGCTCGGGC
Source organism: Ruminococcaceae bacterium UBA1236 (assembly GCA_002309055.1). GTDB lineage: Bacteria > Bacillota > Clostridia > Oscillospirales > Acutalibacteraceae > CAG-177. The sequence continues at coordinate 41,663 of DBWO01000006.1, read as the reverse complement.
ACGACCTCGGGCACACTCCTTTCGGCCACGCGGGCGAGAGAGCGCTCAATTCCGTTTGCCCCTACGGCTTTCATCACTACACACAGAGCCTCAGAGTTGTTGATATGCTCGAAAAGGACGGGCAGGGCCTGAACCTCACACACGAGGTGAGAAACGGCATCGAGCGGCACACAAAGGGCGAGCCCGCAGAAACGCTCGAGGGCAGAATAGTCCGCCTTGCGGACAAAATCGCCTATATTAACCACGACATTGACGACGCCTCAACCGCGGGCATTATGAGCGAGGAGGATATCCCGACGGAAATCAGGGATGTGCTCGGCTACAAAAAGAGCGAGCGGATAAACACGCTCGTTATGAACTGCATAGAAAACAGCGGAGACGATATCTGCCTCTCCCCCGATATCGCGATGGTATTTGATATGCTTCACAGCTTTATGTTTGACATGGTTTACACCAATCCCGCCTGCAAGAGCGAGGAGTCAAAGGCGGAGCTGATGCTCAGGACTCTTTATGAGCAGTTTTCAAAATTCCCCGAAAAGATGCCGGAGCAATATATTAAAATCGCTAGGACGCAGTGCCCCGAAATCGCCGCGTGCGACTATATCGCCGGCATGACGGACGGCTACGCGCTCAAAATATTCAACGATATGTACATACCAAAATCATGGAGTTATTTCAATGACTGATTTCAGTTTCAAAAAGTCAATAAAACCGCTTTTAGCTCTGCTGCTCACCTTCTTTGTTGCGGCGTCCTTCATCATGATTACTCACGCGGATGATGATGAATATGGCACCACAATAAGCAAAAAAGAAGGCGATGACACATCGAGCGAAACAACGGAAACACAGAGTAGCGAATCATCCTCATCCTCGACCACAAAAGCCGTGAGACCCTCTCACACAGCGAGAAGCACCACGCAGAGAGTTTCAAGGACCAACTCCCGCAACACAACAGCCGCCTCCACACAGACGACCGACCCGGCAAGCGTCACGGGCGAGGGCACCACTTCGGTTCAGGAGAGCGACATTCCGTCCACCCGCAGGAGTGACCTCACGGGCGTGCCGCACGATTACAACCGCACAAGCTACAACGCCCCGAATCCGGACACTTCCGCAGGCTCGGCGTTTACAACCGTTGACACGGGCATTCCCGAAATCACGCAGGAAACCTATCAGAGCGGCGACCTTTCAATAGATTTCGGCGGATTCGGCACCGAAAGCGAAAGCTATGACGAGAGCGGGACCTCCGCTGAGGAGACAACCTCCGCTCAGCCGAATCCCGCATACAGAAAAATGGCGGCAGGTTTCGCCGCGGCGGCGGCCCTGCTTGCGCTCGGCGGCGCGGCATTCGCCGTATGGTATATAAAAGAGCAGAAGGCGAAGGAAGAACAGAAAGATCTGTATAAGTTTTAAGATGCAGCTGAGGTGAAAAGATTATGGCAATAAGCAGAGATTTTATTCAGGACCTTCACAACCGTCTCGATATAGAAGAAGTTATCTCATCCTATGTTTCCCTGAAGCCCGCGGGCAGACTGCGCAAAGGCCTGTGCCCGTTTCACGGCGAAAAAACCCCGTCATTCACCGTTTACCCCGACACCCGCTCATTCTACTGCTTCGGATGCGGCGCGGCGGGCGATGTGATAAACTTCATAATGCGAATCGAAAATCTCGATTATGTTGAAGCGGTCAAGGCGTGCGCCGAGCTTGCCGGTGTGGCGATGCCGGAGGACGGGTATGACGACTCCCTCGCGAAGCGCCGTGTGAGGATCCTTTCCGCAAACCGCGAGGCGGCGAAGTTTTTTAACGCCTGCCTCAATGATGAGAAAAACAGGTTTGCTCTCGACTATTTTCTCAAAAGAGGGCTTACCCCCAACACAATCAAAAAATTCGGCCTCGGCTATGCGCCCGACAACTGGCACGCCCTTACGGACCACCTGAAAAAACTGGGCTTTTCCGAGCAGGAGCTTGTGCTCGCAAATCTCTCAAAACGCAGTCAGAAAAACAACAGATGTTACGACAATTTCTGCAACAGAGTGATGTTTCCCATCATTGACGTGCGCGGAAATGTGGTGGCTTTCGGCGGTAGAGTGCTTGATGATTCCAAACCGAAATACGTAAACACATCCGACACACCCGTTTATAAAAAAGGCTCCGGAGTATTTGCCCTGAATTTTGCAAAAAAGAACAATCCGGACAGGCGCCTTATGCTCGTTGAGGGCTATATGGACGTCATCGCCCTTCATCAGGCGGGCTTCACGGGCTCGGTCGCGTGCCTGGGCACGGCATTCACCGCGGAGCAGGCAAATATTCTCGCGCGATACGCGGATGAGGTGCTCATCTGCTACGACAATGACGAGGCCGGCAGGAAAGCAACTCAAAGGGCGCTCGAAATTCTCGGCAGGACAAGCTTAAAAATAAAAGTAATCAAAATGGAGGGCGGTAAGGACGCGGACGAGATCCTGCGCACCTACGGCAAAGAGAGATTCAACGCCATGATTACGGGCGCGAGCAATCAGATTGAATATAATCTCTCCGCCCTGCAGACCAGATATAACATTTTAACCGATGACGGCAAGCTCAGATTTCTTTCCGACGCCGCGGAGGTGCTCGCGGAATGCACCGACGTTGAGGTGGATATTTACTCAACGCGCCTTGCGAATGAATTCGGTGTCAGTAAGGACGCTTTGCTCGCGCAAATCAATAACGCAAAGGGCAAACGCCGCCACCGTATGCAGAGCGAGCAGAAAAGCGCGCAGATGAAAATGCTGCGTGAGAGCTTTGACATAAAGAGCAACCCCGAGCGCCGCAAAAACCTGAAGGCGGCCGCCGCGGAGGAAACGCTGATTGCCTCTCTCATGCGAAACCCGGAATTCTACGCGAAGCTCAGGGATAAATTCACCCCCGATGATTTCGCCACGGATTTTAACCGCCGCGTCATCACCCTGCTCATCGAGCTCATCGAGGGCGGCTATCAGACGGACATCTCAATGTTTAACGAGAGCTTTTCGCCCGATGAAATCGACAGCATCGCCCTGATTGCGCAAAAGGGCGAGGAAACGGCAAACACCCTCAAGGAATGTGAGGACTGCATCGCGGTGCTCAAAAAAGAGAAAAACGCCCCGCGCAGAAACAGCAAAGAGGAAATGCCGGACGAGGATTTCAGCAACTACTTCAGGAATAAGGAAAAAAAATAAATAATAATAAATTATATATATAATAATATTGCAGAGGAGATAATTATGGACAACAACGAAAAAAAGTCACCGTTCAAGTCGCTGATTGAAAAGGGCAAGGCAAACGGCCAGCTCACGGCGCAGGACATTGACACCGCCATTCTCGAGATGAACATTGAGGTTGAGGCAATTGACAAGCTCTATGAGACTCTCGAAAATGAAGGTATCAAGATTGTGGATGACATGGTCAGCGGTGACCTCGAAAACTTTGACCTGGATATCCCCAAGACCGCCGAGATGGGCGCGGTTGATGACAACAGCGCGAACATCGACGACCCCGTCAAGGTTTATCTCAAGGAGATAGGCAAGGTGCCCCTTCTCACCCCCGAGGAGGAAATTGAGCTCGCCATCCGCATCGCCTGTGACGACAAGCAGGCAAAGAAACGCCTCGCGGAGGCAAACCTCAGGCTCGTTGTCAGCATCGCCAAGAGATATGTGGGCAGAGGCATGCAGTTCCTCGACCTTATCCAGGAGGGCAACCTCGGTCTTATCAAGGCGGTTGACAAGTTTGATTACACCAAGGGCTTCAAGTTTTCCACCTACGCCACATGGTGGATAAGGCAGGCAATCACCCGCGCCATAGCCGACCAGGCAAGGACCATAAGAATCCCCGTGCATATGGTTGAAACCATAAACAAGCTCAAAAAGACGAGCAGCCAGCTGCTGCACGAAAACGGCAGAGATCCCACGATTGAGGAAATCGCCGCGAAGCTCAACATGCCCCCCGAAAAAGTCAGGGATATAATGAGAGTTGCGCAGGAGCCCGTTTCGCTTGAAACTCCCATCGGCGAGGAGGAGGACAGCCATCTCGGCGACTTTATACCCGACGATGACGCCCCCGCCCCGGCAGATGCCGCCTCAATGACACTGCTCAAGGAGCAGCTCAACGAAGTGCTCGCAACCCTCACCCCCAGAGAGGCCCAGGTGCTCAAGCTCCGCTTCGGCCTTGAGGGCGGCCATCCCCACACGCTTGAGGAGGTCGGCGCTGAATTCAACGTTACCCGCGAGCGTATCCGCCAGATAGAGGCAAAAGCCCTCAGAAAGCTCCGCCACCCGAGCAGAAGCAAAAAATTGAAAGATTATCTTGAATAATACAATATTATATGCTATAATGGCGCAGCTATAGAGGCATTATTATGCTCAAATACAGTTAAAAAATTACAAATTGTAACGATTTTGTCATTTTTTTAACAAAAAAGTATTGACAAGTGCAATTTTTAGTGCTAATATAGTGCCACAATCAATAAACACGTAATTGAGAAAGGAATTGATGTAATTATGAAAAAGTTACTTGCTGTTCTCCTTGCAATCGTAATGGTATTCTCCATTACCACTCTTGCTTTCGCAGAAGAAGCTGAAGATCCCACAACCACTACTGCAGCGGCTGCAGGCTTTGATTTCAGCAACATCAGCGGCGCAATCAACGAGATCATCAACAAGATCGTTGCTGCTCTCCAGGGCGACATCCTCGCAACTGTTCAGCAGTACATCCAGAAGATCGTTGACGCTATCGAAGGCGTACTTCCCCAGGCTTCAGTTCTTGGCGCAGTAGCAGACCTTGAAGGCGCTCTTGGCAATCTTCCCATCGTTGGTGACGTTTTCAACTATGTAAAGGGCCTCATCGACTGCCTCAAGCAGAAGATTAAGGATCTCTATGCAGGTTGCACCGAGACCACTTGTGAAGAGACCGAAGCAGCTGCTCCCGCAGACACCGGTTCATCTTCAATCGGCATCGTTGCTTTTGCAGCAGTTTCAGTTGCAGCTGCAGCAGCATTCGTTTGCACCAGAAAAAAGGAAGACTAATTTAAGTTAAACTTTTCAGAAAACGCTCCGCATCGCAAGATGCGGGGCTTTTTTGTTTATCTTATATACATAAGATATCTTGACTTTATGCCGTCCGGATATTATAATCACAGATGTAATAAATAACAGTACAGAAGGTGTTAGAATGAAATTGACAGCGAAACTTGTTTCTCTCGCCCTTGTGCTTGCCATGATATTCGCTATGTGCGCATGCGGGTCAAACACAGAGGATCCGACAGAGCCCGATGAAACAACCACCACATCGGACGAGAGAGAAGTCAAGACCAAGGTTGCCGCTCTTTACGGCCCCACCGGAATGGGCCTCGCCAAGCTCAAAAAAGACAGGGCTTACGGCTACGAAGTTGAATATTACAGCGACCCGCAGGAGATAGTCCCCATGCTCGTTCAGGGCACAGTGGATATCGCGGCGCTCCCGATTAACCTTGCGGCAAACCTCTATAAAAAGACAGAAGGCGGCATTCAGATTCTCGCCGTCAACACGCTCGGCATTCTGCATGTGATTCAGAAGGGCGAAAAGACGGTTAAATCCATCGCCGACCTCAAGGGCAGAACAATTTACACCTCGGGCGAGGGCACAACGGCGCAGTACACGCTTGAATATGTGCTCAGGGAAAACGGCATTGAGCCCGGCAAGGATGTTGAGCTCAAATACATGAGCACCCACGGCGAGCTTGCCACCAAGGCGGCATCGGGCGAAATCAATCTCTGTATTCTGCCCGAGCCCTTCGCGAGCAAAGTTATTGCGTCAACCAATCCTAAAATCAAGCAGTCAAACATAGGCGACCTTCTCAGCAGTTACGCCGATGCGATGTCAGGCGAAGAGAAAACGGATGAAAGCGCTTCAACAACCGCCGCTCAAGAAGAGACAACGGTTGACCCCGAGATTGAATTCCCGCCCGAAAACCGCTGGAAGAAAGTGCTTGATATCACAGAGGAATGGAATAAGGTCTGCGACACCGAGCTCGCTTTCGGATGCGTTGTAGCCCGCAAGGAATATATTGAGGCAAATCCGGACATCATTTCCGAGTTTATGATGTTTAATGAAGTATCCGTAAACTGGGTAAACAGCGCCTTTGACGCGCCCTATCTGCTTGTTGAGCAGGGCTTCTTCACCGATAAGGACGCCGCTGAGCTCTCGATATCCGGCTGCAACATAGTATTCATCGAAGGGGAAGAAATGAAGACCGCGGTGCAGGGGAATTTCGAGATTCTCTTTGCCGCCTCCCCCGAATCACTTGGAGGGTCAATTCCCGATGAAGGAATCTACTATCTCGGATAAAATCAAAAAGACTTTAATCAAAGCAGGAGTCATAGCGATATGGCTTCTGCTTTGGCAGCTTACGGCGGTTATTGTGGGCAGCGCCTTTCTTTTTCCGCCGCCCTTAACGGTTATAAAACGCCTGGTTGAGCTGGCCGGAACTCCCGCTTTTCTCAAAAGCTGCTCCTTTACTCTCCTCAGGATATCCGCGGGCTGTCTGCTCGGCATTATCGCCGGCACGGCAATGGGCATAATCACCGCCTTTTCAAAGCCGCTCGGCACATTTTTCAGCCCCGCTCTCACCGTTATCAAAACAACGCCTGTCGCCTCTTTCATCATTCTGCTTCTTTTATGGCTGAGCAGGACGGGCGTCACCGTGGCGGTTTCCTGCCTTCTTGTCGCGCCCATTTTGTGGGCAAACACCTCGCAGGGCATACACGCCGCCGACAAAGGCCTGATTGAGATGTCACGGCTTTACGGCTTTTCACGCCTTAAAAGATTTGCAAATATCTATGTGCCTGCCGCTATGCCCTCCTTTTCCGCCGGCGTTACAACCGCGATTGGTTTTGCCTGGAAATCGGGCATCTCCGCCGAGGTAATAGCAACACCCGAATCAGCCATAGGCACTTCCATTTACAGGGCGAAGCTGGGCCTTGAATACACCGACCTTTTCGCATGGACTCTCGCGGTGATTATTCTCAGCTTACTTATAGAAAAAACTCTCGTTTTTCTCCTTAAAAAGTTTGTTTTTGAAAGGGGGAAGCGGAAATGATTGAGGTTAAAAATCTTGTAAAGTCATACGGCGGAAACACTGTACTTGCCGGCATATCATTCACCGTGCCTCAGAGCGGAATTCACGGCATTTTCGGCCCCTCGGGCTGCGGCAAAACCACACTTCTGCGCCTTATCGCGGGTCTCGAAAAAGCGGACAGCGGCGAAATAACGGGCACTCAGGGCAAAAAGATTGCCTTCGTTTTTCAGGAGGACCGTCTCCTCCCCTCCTGCACGGCGCTTAAAAACGTGAGCATTGTGTCGGACAGTGAAACGGCGCTTAAATATCTGAAACTCCTTCATCTTGAAAACGCCGCGGACAAATTCCCCGGCGAAATGAGCGGCGGAATGTGCCGCAGGGCAGCCATTGCGCGCGCCCTCGCTTTCGGCGGCGATATTCTCATCCTCGACGAGCCTTTCAAGGGCATTGAAAAGGAACTCAGGGATGAGGCGCAGAGCATTGTTAAGGAATACGCGAAAACTCATCCCGTGCTGTTTGTGACACACGATGAGGACGAAAAGCTGATTGCGGACAGCGTAACTCTGCTTTAATACTCAAAGCCGGAACGCTTAACAATTTTTTTCTTGTATTTATAAAAATAATATAGTATAATGTCATCAAATAGGGCTTTTGCCCGAAAACTGCATTTTTTTCAGGAGGATATAACTATGTCAAAGAAAATCATTGCCGCACTTATGGCCCTTGTGCTTCTTTTTGCTTTTGCAGCCTGCGGCACAAAAACAAACGGTGACACAACCACTACCGAAGCTGACACCGAACTTACCGAAGAAATCACAAGCGAAGATATCTCCGCTGTAACCGACGCAACAGAGGCAAGCTCAGAAGACATTACCGAAGCTTCCTCGGCTGACGCAACAGAAGCAAGCTCCGCAGATGCAACAGAAGCGAGCGCAGCGGACACCACCAAAGCTGCAGATGCTTCCGAGAGCGAAACAGAGTCAACCACCGAAGCTCCCAAAGCTCCCCAGACCAAGGCGGAAATCGTTGCTTACTTCAACAACGCGGTAAACGGCGTAAAGAAGGACGCAAAGAGCGCTACCAGAAATTATTCCAAGATCAAGCTCGCCGGCAGCATGACCCTTCCCTCCGCAATCAACGGCGTTCTCAAGCTTCTCGGCGGCGCCGATGAATTCGTAGGCGGCCAGCTTGAAAAGAACAGCAAGGGCTCCGAAACCTTTACCGGCAGCGGAATAAAGGATACATATCCCGTTGAGGGCGAAACCTATGCTTCAAAGCTCACCGAGGCAGACGTAAAGACCGCTACCTGCACCGAGAAAGACGGCAAATACACCATCACCATCGTTACCGTTGCAGACGGCAAGTCAGACAGCATCAAACACGGCCAGGGCCACGCCCCCAAGGCATTCAACGTTGTTCTTCCCGGCGTTGTCAATGATAACATCCCCGGCGTTGCATCGGGCATCGTAGGCACCGCTACCATGAATTATCCCTCAAGCACCGCAAAAATCGTTGTTGACGCAAAGACCGGCAAGGTTCTTACCGCCAACTATGACCTTTACTGGACCATCAACTTTGACAAAGCGGGCGTTATTATCCCCTTTGTTACCTCCGATTCCTGGACAATCAAGTATTAATCGACGAGGTATATACAGCATGAAAAAAGAAGTTCTCGTTGAAACCTCCGCCCGTCACGTTCACGTGACCAGAGAGGCGCTTGATATCCTCTTCGGCGAAGGATATGAATTAACAAAGAAAAAGGATCTCTCACAGCCCGGTCAGTTTGCCAGCAACGAGAGAGTTGCCGTAATCGGCTCAAAGGGTCAGTTCCCCGCGGTTTCGATTCTCGGCCCCGTAAGACCTGACTGCCAGGTTGAGCTTTCGCTCACGGACGCGCGCTCCATAGGCGTTGACGCCCCCATCAGGGAGAGCGGCGATGTTGCCGGCACGGGCGCCTGCAAGCTCGTGGGTCCCTGCGGTGAGGTTGAGCTGTCACAGGGTGTTATCACCGCTCAGAGACACATTCACGCAACCCCCGAGGATGCTGAGAAATACGGCCTTGCCGACAAGCAGATTGTCAAGGTCAGAATCGAGTCCGCCGGCGGACGCTCGCTCATTTTTGACGATGTTGTTGTCAGGGTAAGCCCCAAATTCGCGCTTGCCATGCACATTGACACCGACGAGTCGAACGCCGCGTTNNTACGGCCTTGCCGACAAGCAGATTGTTTCCGTTAAAATCGAGAGCGAAGGCCGCTCACTGATTTTCGGCGACGTTATCGTGAGAGTCAGCCCCAAATACGCGCTTGCGATGCACATTGACACAGACGAGTCCAATGCGGCGTGCGCAAAGCCCGGCCTTATGGGCGAAATCCTCGCATAAATAAAATTACAGAGCTATCGGAAATAACTGATAGCTCTGTTTTTTACAGGTGATTAAATGGATATTAAAGAAATTCTGTCAAAATGCGACCATACTCTGCTTGCTCCCCAGGCAACGCTCGCGGAAATATACGCCCTGTGCGATGACGGCGTTAAATACGGCACGGCGAGCGTGTGCATCCCCGCGTCATATGTGAAAGCCGTTAAGGAAAGATACGGTGATAAGCTCACCGTGTGCACGGTTATCGGCTTCCCCTGCGGCTACT
>DBWO01000006.1:31578-31916 GCA_002309055.1 Ruminococcaceae bacterium UBA1236 | reverse complement strand
GGCGCGGATGAAATTGATATGGTCATAAATATCGGCAGGGTCAAGGACGGCGACTATGACTTTGTGCTTGATGAAATAAAGGCGGTAAAAGATGCCTGCTCCGGCAGACTGCTCAAGGTTATAATCGAAACTTGCCTTCTCACCGGTGAAGAAAAAATAAATATGTGCCGCGTTGTGAGCGAAAGCGGCGCGCAGTACATAAAAACAAGCACCGGTTTTTCAACCGGCGGCGCAACTTTTGACGACATAAAGCTGTTTGCGGCAAATGTGGCCCCGCACGTTAAAATCAAGGCGGCAGGCGGCATATCCTCGCTTGAGGACGCGGAGGAATTCATAAA
>DBWO01000006.1:0-31472 GCA_002309055.1 Ruminococcaceae bacterium UBA1236 | reverse complement strand
TGCTGATGCCGGGCGACCCCCTGCGCTCCAAATTCATCGCGGAAAACTTCCTCGAAAACCCCGTGCTTGTCAATAATGTAAGAGGCGTAAACGGCTACACCGGATACTTTAACGGCGTTAAAGTCAGCGTTATGGCAAGCGGTATGGGTATGCCCTCAATCGCCATTTACAGCTATGAGCTGTTTAATAAATTCGATGTGCAGAACATAATCCGTGTGGGCACGGCCGGCGCGATTTCGCCCGAATGCGGCCTCAGGGATGTTATCGCGGGCATTTCCGCCTGCACAAACTCTGCTTACGGCGAACAGTTCGGCCTGCCCGGCACTGTCGCCCCCGTTTGCAGCTATGACCTGCTTGCCGCTTCAAAGCAGGAAGCGGACAAAATGGGTCTGCCCCTTAAAATCGGCTCACTCTATTCGTCCGATGTTTTCTATAACGACAAATACGTAACAGCCGATTGGGCAAAAGTAGGGTGTCTCGCGGTTGAAATGGAAGCGGCGGCGCTTTACCTGAACGCAATGAGAGCGGGCAAAAGAGCCCTCGCAATATGCACCGTGTCGGATCTCTGCTATCCGCCGTTTGACGAGCTCGATGCCGAAACAAGGCAGGAGGGCTTCACAAAAATGATGGAGCTCGCTCTTAAAACCGCGGCGGCGGCCGATAATCTGCCGCATCTTGAAGCGAGAAAATGAGGTGAAAGCATGACAGACAGGGAACTTGTTGCCGCGGCGGTAAGCGCCTCTGAATATGCCTACTCCCCCTATTCGGGCTGCAGGGTCGGAGCGGCGCTGCTCACGAAAAGCGGAAAGGTTTTCACCGGATGCAATATTGAAAACGCCTCCTACGGCGCCACAAACTGCGCCGAGCGCACGGCGCTTTTCAAGGCGGTGAGCGAGGGCGAAACGGAGTTTGAAAAAATCGCCGTCTTCGGCAAATCAAAAGACGGCGCGGATATTTATTTTTACCCCTGCGGTATATGCCGCCAGGCGCTCTCGGAATTCTGCGATGAAAACTTCACTGTCATCACCGCGAAATCTCCCGATGATTTTGTAACCGATACGCTCGGAAATCTTTTGAAAAACGGATTTAAGCTCTGATAAAATGACACGGCCCGCCCAACGGCGGGTCGTTTGCTGTTATCAGATTTCTACACTTGGCAGTAAACCGAACAGGCCTTTGAAAAATGCAATCAATATATCAAAGAAGCTGTTTTTAACTTTTATTTCAATTGTTTTGCTTATCTCTGCTCCGTTTGCATCCTTTAAAGCGTTTCCGCTGCTGTCGATAACTTTGACGGTGAACGTTCTGCCGCTTGTCATTTCACCCACATTGTAGCTTACCATCATATTGTCGCCTGTCTGCTTAAGTGCATTTCCCTCATAAACCGCCAGTTTATATCCGCCATCGGTTATACCTGTTGCCGTGGCTTTTAAGGTAACTTTAGCTCTGTATTCAACAGTTGCGCTTTGTTTGAGATTGATTGTTATCCCAGAAACAGGTGTGTTGAGCTTTACCCATCCGGCGTACAGAGTCATATCGGAGGTCACGGTATCGGTTCCAAAATTCCATTTTATATATCTGTTTTCGTCTTTATACCAACCGTCAAAGCGATATCCTTCGGCACTCAGGCTGCCGGGATCCGTCACATAGCCGCCTTTTGAAACAAGTTGACTTTCCGGAGCCGTTCCGTGACCCCTGGTGTCAAAAGTAACAGTATATTTTATGTTATCGGTAGGATAAATACTTGTGTTTTCAGCATAAAGATTTGTGAATTTAAAGTTGCCGAGGGTCATGCCGGTATGCTCAACTAGAAGCTTGTTCCATTCCCTTGTTCCCCACTCAAAAGCTTCATTCATTATTTTACTTATTGAACTATCACTGACAGTTCTTCCGCTATTATCGGTCATAGATAATTTCAAATCATCCTCTGCATTATAAGACAAAGGATAGACATATCCATTTCCTCTAACACTCTCAGAATAAAACTCATATATAGGAAATCTATTTGTGTCATTTACAGGGAGAGTTAAATCAACATAAATAAAGGACAAATCCTGATCAGGAATCCTGCATAGATAAGAAAAGCTAATTGAGTTGGTTGTTGCATAATATGTTATGGCAAATCTATGGCGAAAACCATTTGAAACAGATGTATTACTAATATCATACCCTTCCAAAGCATCTGTTTTACCATAAGTTCCGTAGTTTTTCAAATACCATTTCAAATAGTCATAACTATATTCGTAATGATTAACCGATTCCGCGCTTGCGATTATTCCGGAACTACCGAACGCAAAAAAGCCGAATACAATCAGCACGGACATAACAACTGCTGTGGCTTTCTTTGTAAAAGTTTTCATTGCTTTTTTCCTCCTCAAAAAATATCTAAAAACAAAAAGTGCGCAGCACGAAGCTACGCACGAAAAATACATAACTCCAATTGCTGCGACATAATTCCATCTGACCTTACGGCATACGGTTAAGAGCCTGCATTTTTACCGAGATAAAAATGTATGCCGTATTCAAGTCAGACAGTTATTCGAATTGCGTCGCAAGTTTATTATAACATAGTGATATATTATAATCAATCGGTTTTTCGTGCTGTATTAACAGCATACTCGGTTTTTTTTAGAACAACTCCCGTCATTGACGGGAGTTGTTCTTTTCATTCTATTTAAGGAATCCGCTGATTATAACCTCTTCGGCTTCCTCTTCGTTAAGACCGAAAGTCATCAGCTTTGTGAGCTGGTCGTTATTTATCCTGCCTATTGCCGCCTCGTGGATAATCTGCGCGTAGGCGCTGTTGGCGGTGATGCCGGGGATTGAGCTCACGGTTGCGCCGTCCATGATTATGGAATCACACTGCACGTGCGCGCGGCATTTTTCGTTGCCGACGGCGTTATAATAAAACACCTGCTTCGAGCTGTCCTTCGCAACGGTGCGGGAAACAATCTGCGCGGAGGAATCCGGACCGTTGAGGTTAACCTCAATGTTTGAGAGCGCCTCCTGCCTGCCGTGAGTGAGCAGGCGCTCGGTCACGATGAGCTTTGCACCGGCGCCGAGGGATGCCTTGGTGTCGCGCTTTGTGGAGTCAACGCCTCTTATCTGCACCATTTCCATTTCGCAGGACGAGTTTTCATCCTGCTCGACAACGGTGACGGGGTTGAGAATTCTTTCGCCCGTGCCCTCGCCTTCGCCGTAATGCTTTTCAACATATTTTACCCTGGCGTTTTTGCCGATGTGGAAGGTGTGAATGCCGTCGTGTTGGCTTTTTGACGAGCCCGCGTTGTGAATGCCGCAGCCTGCCACGATGAGCACGTCCGCGCCCTCGCCGATAAAGAAATCGTTATAAACAAGGTCGTCAACGCCTGTCTCGGTGATGATGACGGGGATATGCACGCTCTCATTGACCGTGCCGGGGGCAACGATAATGTCGATGCCGGGCTTATCGCTTTTTGTCCTTATCTCGATATTCGCGGTTGAGCGCCTTGAGAGACCCTCGCCGTTTTTTCTGATGTTGTATGCGCCCATAGGTATGTCGTGCATACCGGCTATTTCCTGAAGAAGCAGGGAATCAAGCTTTTCCATCAAAGCCCCTCCTTTCCTCTGAATTCACACTGCTGAGTGAATTCGCCCATAAGAGTGGGCAGGATTTCTTCCTTTGTGCCTTCGCTTTTAAGGCGTCCGCCGGCGATGACCGCCATACGGTCCGCAAGTGACATTATTCTCTCCTGATGGGAGATGACTATCACGCTGTTGTGCTTATCCCTGCTCATTGATTTGAAGCTCTCAACAAGCATCGAAAAGCTCCAGAGGTCTATGCCCGCCTCGGGCTCGTCAAATATCGCGAGGCCGAGATTTCTCGCCATAAGGGTTGCAATTTCAATTCTCTTTGCCTCGCCGCCGGAGAGGGATGCATCCATCTCACGGTTAAGGTAATCCTTTGAGCAAAGCCCCACGCCGGTCAGGTAGCCGCAGCATTCATCCTCAGGCAGTTCGCTGCCCGCGGCAAGCGAAAGCAGGCGGCGCACGGTGAGCCCCTTGAATCTCGGGGGCTGCTGAAACGCGTAGCCGATGCCTTTTTTTGCGCGCTCGGTAACGGAAAGCTCCGTTATATCCTCGCCGTTATAAAATATCCTGCCCGATGTGGGCTTTTCAATGCCCATAATCAGCTTTGCCATTGTGGATTTTCCGCCGCCGTTGGGACCCGTTATCACGGTGAATGAGCCGTCGGGCACGGTGAGCGAAACATCGTTTATTATTTCCAGATCTCCCCCGTCCGTATCGACGGTGAAGCTGACGTTTTTAAGCTCTAACATTATTTATTCCTCGTATCATTCTGTACCGGTGTCATCTTTGCCGTTGTCTTTTTTGTTTTTTACCGCCGCTATGCCTATCGCTCCGAAAAGCAGCAGTGCCGCGCCGCCCGCGGCGATTTTCATAACGGTGCTTTTCTGCATATTCTTTATGTCAAAGGCGGATTTCTCATTCCCCTGCTCCGTTTCATCTGTCACATATACGGTGCCCGAAATGATAGTTTCGGGAACAACGTAAACTATGGATGTTACAACGCTTACGGAAACTTCATCCGCTTCGGCGGCTTTGCCGATTGCGTGTTTTGCCTTTGTGGTTCCGGCTTTTGTTGTTTTTGCTTTTGTTGTCTTTACGGCGGTCGCTTTTTCCGTTGTCACCTTCTGTGTTGTCGTCGCTTTCTTTGCAGTAGTCGCCCGCTCTGTGGTGACAACACGGCTTGTGGAAATGGGTTTGCCGGTGGTTGTTTCCCTTGTGACTCTGCGGCGTTTGGTAGTGGTTTCTTTGGCGGTTTTGGATGTGTTGTCTTCCGCTTCCGTTGTTTCCTCGGTGTAGTGGGAGTTTTTAAAGGAGAAATCGTTGTAATCCGAGAACTGCCCGTCGTGATTGACTGTCCAGACCTTACCTCCGGCAGAGGCGCCGGTCCCGTTTTTGTAATCAATCATCACTTCACAGCCGGCAGTAACCGTTCTTTTGACATCATCAATATTGTCGGTTGCGTTGACACGCAAACATACAACGATTCTGTAATTCTCGTTATCTGTCTCTTCATAAGAAGGGCTGTCTGAATCAACTTTTATTTCACCGATGCCGTCGAACACAAACTTGAAACCTGTTTGCGAACAATCCCCTGCCACGTCCTCATAAAATGAAAAAGCATAGTAAGCCGTGCTTTTGTCCGGATAGTAACACTTGACTCTCAAATCATGCGTGTCATTGCCGGCTAAATAGTTATCCAGTTCTTTGCTCTCGGAGCCTTCCCACTCTTTATTGTTGATATCGCCGTCAACTTTTATGTTTGCGGCAGACGCCGTTATGCATGTTGCAATCACAAGCAATAAGATTGTTGCCGCAATAACCGCTCTTTTCATTCAGATCACTCCGTGATTACTCTTTGTTGACGGTCTGCTTTCTCACGTCGCCGCAACAGTTCTTGTACTTTTTGCCGCTGCCGCAGGGACAGGGCTCGTTGGGGCCTATCTTTCTGCTCGCGTTCCTCTTGGGCTGCTTCTTATCCGTGCCGTCCGAAGCGCCGCTCGTGGTGGATGTGATGGTTACGCTCTGCTTGCGCTGAGTGTCCTCGGGGCGCTTGACAACAACGGTGAGAATCTGCCTTGCGGTTTCCTCTCTGATTTCCTCATTCATGCTGTCAAACATATCCGAGCCGACCTGCCTGTAAGCCACAACGGGGTCTGTCTGGGCGTATGCCCTCAGGCCTATGCCGCGACGGAGCTGATCCATGGCGTCGATGTGATCCATCCAGTGGTTGTCAACCGTTCTGAGCAGGATAAGCTTTTCGAGCGAGCGCATAAGGGGCTCGCCTTTTTCGTCAACACCGAGTTCTTTCTCTCTTGCGGTGTAAAGCTCCTCTGCTCTGTCAAGAAGCAGCTGTCTCGCGTCCTCTTTGTCAAAGTCATCTCTGAAATCGTCATCAGTCGCGAGATTGAAGCCCTTGAACTTATCCTTGAGGCCTTCGATATTCCAGTCTTCCTGCGGGAGCTGGTCGGGGCAGAAGAAATCAACCGCCTCGTTTATGGAGTTGTCTATCATTCGTCTGATAACAGGCTGAAGGTCCTCGCCGTTAAGCACCTTGTCGCGCTGGCTGTAGATAAGCTCGCGCTGGCGGTTCATAACATCGTCGTACTGAAGCACGTTCTTTCTGATTGCAAAGTTCTTGCCCTCAATGCGCTTCTGCGCGTTTTCGATGGTATTGCTTATCATCCTTGCCTCGATGGGAACATCGTCGGGAGTGTTGAGCGTGTTCATAACGCTCGTAATTCTCTCGCCGCCGAAAAGCCTCATGAGGTCATCGTCAAGCGCGAGGAAGAATCTGCTCTTACCGGGGTCGCCCTGTCTGCCGGAACGGCCTCTGAGCTGGTTGTCTATTCGCCTTGACTCGTGGCGCTCCGTGCCGATTATGAACAGGCCGCCCGCTTCTCTGACTCTGTCCGCTTCGGGCAGAATCTCTTCGTCATATTTTTTCTCGAGCTCGGTATATGTCTTCCTCGCTTCGAGGATGTCTTCGTTATCTGTTTCGGCAAAGCCGGTTGCCTCGGCGATAAGCTCCTCGGCATAACCCATACGGCGCATCTCGCTGATTGCGAGATACTCCGAGTTACCGCCGAGTTTAATGTCGGTACCGCGGCCCGCCATATTGGTGGCGATGGTCACGGCGCCCTCTTTACCCGCCTGGGCTACTATCTCCGCCTCTTTGTCGTGATACTTGGCATTGAGCACTTCGTGCTTTATCCCTTTCTTTTTGAGCAGGGATGAAAGCGCCTCGCTCTTTTCGATTGAAACGGTACCCACAAGCACGGGCTGACCCTTTTCGTGCGCCTCGAGGATGGTGTCGATAACCGCGGCGTACTTTGCCTTTTCGTTCTTATACACGGCATCGGGCATATCCTCCCTTATCATCGGCTTGTTGGTGGGTATCTCAATAACGTCAAGGCCGTAAATCTGGTTGAATTCGCCCTCTTCAGTCATTGCGGTACCGGTCATACCCGAAAGCTTTGTATAAAGACGGAAATAGTTCTGGAAGGTGATGGTGGCGAGAGTTTTGCTCTCGTGCTCAACATTCACGCCCTCTTTCGCCTCAATTGCCTGGTGCAGGCCCTCGTTGTAACGCCTGCCGAGCATAATTCTGCCCGTGAATTCGTCAACGATGAGCACCTGATTATCCTTCACCACATAGTCAACGTCTTTTCTCATAACGCCCTGCGCCTTGATCGCCTGGTTGATGTGGTGCTGAAGCTGCATATTCTCGGCATCCATAAGGTTTTCGATGTTAAAGAATTTCTCCGCTTTGGCAACGCCCTGCGCGGTGAGAGTGGCGGTTTTCGCCTTCTCGTCAACGACATAATCAACGTTTTCGTCGGCTATATCTTCAACATTTGTCTTGCTGTCAACTTCTTTTATTCTCTGGCATCTGAGGGTGAGAGCGAAGGAATTCGCGAGCTTGTAGAGGTCGGTCGATTTTTCGCCTCTGCCCGAAATGATAAGCGGAGTCCTCGCCTCATCGATAAGGATGGAGTCCACCTCGTCCACGATTGCGTAGTTGTGGCCGCGCTGAACCTTCTGCTCCTTATAGACCACCATATTGTCTCTCAGGTAGTCAAAGCCCATCTCGTTGTTTGTGCCGTAGGTGATATCGGCGTTATATGCCTCCTGCCTTTCGGCGTTCTCTTTCTCGTGAATAATCAGGCCTACGGTAAGGCCGAGGAATCTGTAAACCTTGCCCATCCACTCGGAGTCGCGGCGGGCNNATCCACTCGCTGTCGCGGCGGGCAAGATAATCGTTTACGGTAACAATGTGCACGCCGTCGCCCGAAAGGGCGTTGAGGTACGCGGGAAGGGTCGCCACAAGCGTTTTGCCTTCGCCCGTTCTCATCTCGGCAATTCTGCCCTGATGGAGGATGATGCCGCCGATAATCTGCACGGGGAAGTGCTTGAGGCCTATAACGCGCCATGAAGCCTCGCGGCAGGCGGCAAACGCCTCGGGAAGTATGTCGTCAAGTGTTTCGCCGTTTGCGAGACGCTCTTTGAACCACGGCGTTTTCGCCTGAAGTTCCTCATCCGAAAGGGCGGCGTATTCCTCCTCGAGGGAGAGCACCTTGTCGCACAGGGGCTTTATTCTTTTAACCTCTTTGCTTGAATAGTCGCCGAATATCTTTTTAAGTAATCCCATTTTGTTCTCCTTACGCTGCGGTGTTGAATGTGTAAATGACCGATGCCGCGCCCGAGCCCGTTTCATCCGCAGGACGCGCGCTCATAACGGAATTGTTATCGAGCCATATAAAGCTGCTCTCCTCGCAGAAAAGCAGGGGCTCGGAATAGGTCTGCGCCGATGAATTGCCGGCCTCGCAGTAAACAAGAGTCTGCACGGGCACGCCGTTTTCGTTATTCTCTGCACAGCAGGCGATGACCGCTTTGCTGCCGTCCGGGCTGATGCTGAAAACATCCGCCGCGGTAAAATCGGCGCCGGCGAATTTAACCCTGTCACCCGTAAGCAGGTTTACCGCTTCGCCGTTTGACTTGTTCAGAAGCCAGTTTCCGCTTCTCAGGTAATCGCTGAAATAATCGCCGTCAAACTTAATCTCTTTGGCGCTCTTGCCTTCCTTCGCTGTGACTGCCTTGAAGCCGTCGCCGTCCGCCTTGAGATAGTGATTGCCCGCGTCATCCGCTACAAACCAGGTGCCGATGATATCCTTAACGGCAATGCCGGGGCGGTAGTCGCCGGAGTAGGTCATAACGTCCGTCCTCCTGCACATCTCCTCCTCCGTGTAATAACGGGATGAGAGGAAATACTTTTGCTTGCCGATATTTGCGGCAAACTCATCCGTCATCATATCCCAACTCTGCTTATATGTGGCGTTTGAATCTATGAGGCGTGTATTCTGGCTGAGCTTGAGTGAAACGGAAGACGCCTTCATATCATACTCGAATATGTCATTATAAACTTTGCCGGTCTTATAAAAATCTTCCTTTGTGTAGTCCGCGAGAAGAAGGTAGCCGCCGCCGTAGCCCTCGGGTTTTTTGATGAGGTGAACAAAAGCGTAATCATAATACTTGACGGAGGAATCCATATCCGCCGTGAAAACGCCGACGCCTGTGTTAACGCCGTCAACGGAAATGTATTTCACCTTAACGGGAATCGACTGCCCCGAAGCGCTGAGCTTGACCGAAGCGGTCTTTGTTTCGGGGGCGGCCTCAAGGAAGCCTGCCGATGTGTACTGATAAAACTTTACGTTATTTTTGAGGTCCGCGGTGTAATAGTAACCGTCTATGCCCGCGGGCAGGTAGATTTTGCCGCTGTCATCCGCGAAAGGAGCGGCCGCGCCGTATTCGGAAGCGGAGTAGGAATAAATCTTCTCTTCCTCAACGGGGGCAGGCTCTTCCGCCTTCCTCGTAACAATATATGCAACGGCGCAGAATGCCGTGACGAGCGCAAGTAAGATTGCGAGAATCCTGAGTTTGAACATTTGCGCGCCTCCTTATAAGTCTATATCAAGCTCGACCGGGCAATGGTCCGAGCCGAAAATATCCGTGTGAATCTTCGCGTCCTTCATCTTATCCTTGATGCGGTCGGAAACGATGAAGTAGTCTATGCGCCACCCCGCGTTTTTCTCTCTCGCCGAAAAGCGGTAGCTCCACCATGAGTAAATGCCCTCAAGGTCCGGGTAGAAATATCTGAAAGAGTCCGTAAATCCGCCCGATAAAACGGCGGTCATCTTTCCCCTCTCCTCGTCGGTAAAGCCGGCGTTGTGATGATTGCTCGAGGGGTTTTTAAGGTCTATCTCTTTGTGAGCAACATTCAGGTCGCCGCAGTAGATAACGGGCTTTTTCTTATCGAGCTTCTTGATGTAGGCGAGGAAATCTTCCTCCCACTGCATGCGGTAATCAAGGCGCCTGAGGCCGTCCTGGGAATTGGGCACATATACGGTGATAAAATAATAATCCGCGAACTCGGCGGTTATCACCCTGCCCTCCGAGTCGTGCTCTGGAATACCGATACCGTATGTTACATTCAGGGGCTCCTCCTTTGTGAAGAGGGCAGTGCCCGAATATCCCTTTTTCTCGGCATAGTTCCAGTATTGATGATAGCCGGGCAAATCAAGCTCTATCTGCCCCGCCTGCAGCTTGGTCTCCTGCAGGCAGAATATATCGGCGTCAAGTGACTCGAAGGACTCAAGAAAACCCTTGCCCGAGCACGCTCTGATGCCGTTTACATTCCAGGAAATGAATTTTTTCATGTGATATTTCTCCGGTTTTTGATGCGTTATAATTGCGACATACAATTATTCAGCGTGTATTATAGCATATATGGCCAAATATGTCACGATAATTTTATAAAATGTGTGTGAATTTTTTTTACTGTCTTGACAAAAAAATTGCTATGTAGTATTTTATTTTTGTAAACTGTCGTGCTTCTGCCCTTATGCGGAAGTGCCATGAATACAAATTCATCCATCAGGAGGAAGAAACATGAAAAAAATTCTTGCAGTTCTCCTTGCTCTCTCAATGCTTCTCGCATTCGCCGCTTGCGGTGGCAGCAAGGAACCGACCACCACTGAAGACACTTCCGCAGAAGAAGTAACAGAAGAAATCAGCGAAGAAGTAAGCGAAGAGGTCAGTGAAGAAGCAAGCGAAAGCGCAACCGACGCTTCAGCAGCAGACGCCTCCGCAACCGATGCTTCCGCAGCAGATGCTTCCGCAACCGACGCTTCCGCAGCCGATGCTTCCGAGAGCGAAACCGAGACCACCGAAGCTGCAAAGATCCCCCAGACCACTGAAGAGATCGTAGCATACTACAACGCAGCAAGAAAGGCCACCAAGCCCGCCCCCAAGGGCCATCAGACAATGGATCTCAGCGGCGACATCACCGGTGACGGCTTCATGGGCGCTATCCTCGGCGCACTCACCCCCGCTGCAAAGAGCGCACTTGAAAAGAACTCCAAGGACACAGACTGGATCCCCGCCGACTCTCATGCAGACATCAAGGTTTCCGACGTTAAGTCCGCAACCGCAAAAGATGACGGCAAAGGCAATGTTGTAATCACCATTTACTTCAAGGATCAGACTGACGGTCCCGACGGCGATCCCAACAACGGCGGCCCCGTAGCCCGCGGCGTTGGTACCCTCGGCAGCATTGACAACGCTCTTAATGAAATGGGCGCTGAAATCACCGAAGGCAGAAACACCGTTAAGCTCACCTACACAGACGCTTATCTCAAGGACGTTAAAATCAACCAGAAGAGCGGCAAGATTGTAAGCGGCACATGGCATTACACCGTTAAGATCTTTGTCGGCAATGCAAAGGCAAAGCTTGGCATTTCCGCAACTCTTAAGAACCTCCAGGCTCAGGTTGACTACAAAGTTGTTATCTGACAGAGTTAATTAATCATTTCAAGGGTACGCCTTCGGGCGTGCCCTTTTCTTTTACTCTCTTATGATTGATTTTTGATTTTGCAGGTGATATAATCTCTTTTAACAAACACAGGCGGAGAAAACGATGAAAGAATACTTTTTAAGTCTGTTTGCAAGCCCGCTGATGTGCGCTGCGCAGGCGGTGGGCTTTTGCGCTATGGCAACGGCGATAATAAGCTATGCGCAAAAAAGCAGACATAATATACTGAAATGGCAGATTGTGCTTTGCATTCTTTGGACACTGCACTTCATCCTGCTTAAAAATCCGACAGGCGCTGTTATAAACGGCGTACAGATTGCAAAAAGCGCAGTGTTTTTCCTCAAGGACAGCCGCAAATGGGCACAGCGGAAGCTCTGGCTCCCGGTGTTTCTCATTCTTACGGCTGCGCTCGGGCTGATTACCTGCGAAAGCCCTCTCGGCATTCTTCCCGTAGCCGGCACGTGCATAGCGAGCGCCGGCCAGTGGATGAAAAAGCCGCTCACAATCCGCCTCCTCACTCTGCCCGGCTCGGTCAGCTGGCTAATCTATGACCTTGTGAACAAGTCATTCGCCGGCGCCTGCAACGAGGTGTTTGTAATAACAACAATCATTATTGCGATAATCACAATTGATATGAAAGGAAAAACTAAAAATGAAAGTATTGCTGATTAACGGCTCACCGAGAAAAAACGGAAACACATCCCTCGCTCTTGCCGAGGCGGAGAAGATATTTGCCGAAAACGGTATTGAAACCGAAACCGTTTGCGTAGGTACTCAGGCAATAAGAGGATGCCTCGCCTGCGGAAGCTGCGCAAAGACAGGCAAGTGCGCGGTTGACGACCTTGTAAACGAAACCGCGCCGAAATTTGAACAGGCGCAGGGCGTTATCATCGCGAGCCCGGTTTATTATGCTTCCGCTAACGGCAACCTCATCTCCTTCCTTGACCGCCTGTTTTTCAGCACACATTTCAGCAAGACGATGAAGGTGGGCGCCTGCATTACAGTCGCAAGAAGAGGCGGCTGCTCCGCGACCTTTGACGAGCTGAACAAGTATTTCACCATCGCCGGTATGCCCGTTGCCTCAAGCCAGTATTGGAACAGCGTTCACGGCAGGGAAAAGGGCGAAGCCGCGCTTGATGAAGAGGGCATGCAGACCGTACGCACCCTCGCACGGAATATGTCCTTCCTTATCAAGAGCATCGCTCTGGGCAGAGAGGCCTTCGGAGTGCCCGAAAAAGAGCCCTGGACGCCGACCAATTTCATCAGATAAGCCATGAAGGAAAGCAATAAAAAAGCATTCAGAGAGGGCCTGAGGGACGGACTGCCCATAGGGCTCGGCTATCTCGCCGTTGCCTTTTCGCTGGGCATAACGGCGAGGGTCAGCGGGCTGAACTGGTTTCAGGCCTTTCTCGCGAGCGCCACATCCTATGCCTCGGCAGGCGAATACGCCGGCTTCACGGTAATCGGAAGCGGAGGCACATACCTTGAAATGGCGCTTATGATTCTCATTGCAAACTGCCGCTATATGCTTATGAGCGCGGCGCTGAGCCAGAAGCTCTCGCCCGATATGCCGTATTATCACAGGTTTCTGCTCGCAACGCACGTGACAGACGAGCTTTTCGGCATCAATATATCCCGGCAGGGGCGCCTTGTGCCCGACTATGATTACGCCGCGTTTCTCGCGAGCGGCCCCGCCTGGGCAGTGGGCACCGCGGTAGGCGTTATCGCGGGCAATGTGCTGCCCGACAGAGTGGTGAGCGCGCTGAGCGTCGCCCTTTTCGGCATGTTTATCGCCATCATCATTCCTCCGACCAAAAAGAGCAAAGTTATCGCCGGCATTGTGCTTGTCTCCTTTGCCCTCAGCTACGCCTCGGGCAAGGTGCCTTACATCAGAGACCTCTCGTCGGGCGTGAGAATCATAATTCTCACTGTCGCAATCGCGGCTGTCGCGGCGGTGCTTTTCCCCGTGAAAGATGAAAACCCTCCAGAAAAAGAAAAGGAGGGCGAAGATGAAAGGTAATATATACATTTACATTCTCATCATGGGCGTTGTGAGCTATCTTATAAGAATGCTTCCGCTCACGCTGATAAAAAAGGAAATCAGCAACAGGTTCATACGCTCATTTCTTTTCTATGTGCCGTATGCGACACTCGCCGTTATGACCTTCCCCGCTATTATTGAGGCAACGAAAAGCCCGATTTCGGGCGCGCTCGCACTCGCTGCAGGCATAATTCTCTCGCTCATAGGGGCAAACCTCATCCAGGTAGCGGGAGCCTGCTGCGCTGTGGTATTCATAGCGGAACTGATAATTAAATGAGGCGGTATAATGCAGGATATTTTAAAAACTAAAATAAAGTTAAAATTCAGAAACGGAAAATTCAGAATTCTCTGTGTTTCGGATATTCACGGCGGCGCGGGCTACGATGAGGAGCACACGCTCGCCTTTCTGCGTTCGCTTATCGGCAGCACAAACCCCGACCTCGTGCTTATGCTCGGGGATATCGCGGGCCCGGGTGTCATTCACATTGAGAACACCTCTCAGCTGAAGGAAATGCTTGACGGGCTGACTTCTCCCATGGAAGAAAAAGGCATCCCCTGGGCTCACGTTTACGGCAACCACGATGACAATTTCGGCGTGCCTAACAGCGAGGCGCAGCCCGTTTACGAAAGCTACGCGCACTGCGTGTCAAAAGCGGGGCCGGAAGCCCTGCCCGGCACTGGCAATTATGTTCTACCCATTTATGATGAAACGGGTAAAGCCATAAAATTTGCCGTTTACTGCCTTGACTCGCACAGGGGCGACGATGAATTCAAAACCCGTTACTCCCTGCCCCCTGACACCCGCATAGTCCTGCCCGAAAGAGGCGGAATTGACAGCGGCGAGAGAGGCGTTGACTTCGCTCAGGTGAGGTTTTACGCCGAAACATCCGACAAGCTTAAAGAGCTTGCGGGCAAAAGAGTGCCGGCCCTTATGGTTATGCACGTGCCGCTTCAGGAATTCGCCTTTGCGGCAAAGAACCCCGCAGAATGCAATTTCACCGGAGAAATGGGTGAGGAAATAAGCTGCCAGGGGCTTAACGCCGGGCTTTTCCGGGCCTGCGTTGAAAACGGCGATGTGAAAGCAATGTGCTTCGGCCACGATCACGAGAACACCTGCTCAGCCGATTACTGCGGCATTAATCTCGCCTATGACGGATACCTTAGCTGCCACGCAAGCCACAACGAAAAAACCCGCGGCGGCAGAGTGTATGAAATTGAGGAAAGCACACCGGATAAAATAAGAACATATTTCGTAAGGGCGGAAAACGTAAAATAATAAACGGAGGGGTAGCTATGGCAAAAACAGGTCATAAAAAACCCTCTGTTCAAATTACGGTTGACAAAACGGTTGAAACGGATATAATAATTATAGGATATATTTATCCTATTTAGGAGATGATATTATGCTTATCAATACCGATATGATATTTTCAATGACTCAGGCGAATCAGAATTTTTCAAGCGTTGCGAGAACCGTCGATAAAACCGGAGAGGCCGTTGTGTTCAAAAACAATAAGCCGAAATATCTTGTAGTTGATATGGATAACAGCGACCTGATTCTTGACCTTACAGATGATGAAAAAATCGATATAGTTGCAAAGAGAGTGCTGAACAGATATCTTCCGGCGTTTAAGGAGCTTGCAAAATGATTAAATTCAGTAAAGAAAAGGTTCTTCTTCTGCATCAGGTTATGGCTGAGGCGACAGGCGGTGATGTCGGAGTCCGCGATGAAGCTCTGCTTGAGTCCGCAATTGAAAATGCATTTGCCACTTTTGACGGCAGGGAGCTTTATCCTTCAAAAGAGGAAAAGGCCGCAAGACTGGGCTTCTCGCTCATTTCAAATCACGCCTTTGTTGACGGAAACAAGAGAATCGGTATGTATATCATGCTCTCGTTTCTTGAGCTGAACGGCATAAAAATTGAGGCAACAAATGAGGAAGTGGCAGGGCTCGGTCTTGCCATTGCCGCGGGCTCGTCGGGATATGACGACATATTATTCTGGATAAATTCTCACGAAAAATGAGGATAAAATATCAAAGAAAAAGACTCACCTTCGGGTGAGTCTTTTGTTGCGCTTTTAAAGCGGATATTATTTAAGGTCAATGACTATTTCATCATCACTGCCCGTGCGGTTGTTATAGAGGAAATCCTGCGCCATCTTCTCGAGCGATGAGCCGGGGGGAATCAGTTTTTTCACGGCGCCGATATTAAACCTGTTCACCAGTTTGTCAAGGCGTCTCGCCGCGCCCGTAGCGACAATATTTTCAACCGTGTCGGGCGTGTAGGGGGCGTTACCCGGGAATATGTGGGCAAGGATTTCAAGCACCGCGTTAATCAGCGGCTCGCTCTTGGCGTAAGCGCGCTGCTCGGGTGTGAGCAGTTTTTTCGTTTTGCCGAATTTCATAAGGAATGAGAGTTTCATCTTCATTGCCTTTTTGATTGCGAATTTCACAAGATGCCTGTGCTTTGCGAATTTATCAACCGGCAGACCGCCCTTTGAGAGAGCGAGAAACTCATCAAAGTTTTCGAGCGCGACGGGCAGAACCTTTTCGGCAAGGCCGGGCATATTGATATGATAGAGGTATTTGTAAAGGGATTCATCCCCCGTGTCAACGCCGGGCAGGGAGTCTATACCGACGCTCTTTATATCGCAAAGGCCTTTTTCCGCGTCAACGGTGACTTTGCGCATTTTGCCCGCGGCGTTTACGAGCGAGATGGTGGCAACATCATAGAAGCTGCCGCCCTTTTCGCTCTTGTATTCGCGTATATTCTGCACGTGGGTGTGCCCTGTGAAAATAACTCTCACATTGTTTTCGCACATAAGCTCAGAAAGATCTTTATAGCCGCCGTACATCTCATGATGGGCCATATGGCTGTATGCTTCGAAGGGGGCAATCACAGGGTGATGCACCGCGAGCAGAACATAGTCGCCCGCCTCTTTGGCGGCAGAAAATTCGCCTTTGAGCCAATCTATGCCGTCCTCAAACAGGCCGCAGTGGCTTCTGCCGTTGCCGTTGTCATTAATCATCACTATGCGCACGCCGTCACACAGCTTCACGGTGTAGGAGCCGCTCTCTCTGTGCACGCTGATTGCCTGCTTCGGGCCGTAATCCTCATAGAACTCATAAAGCCCGCTTCTGAGCATCATTTCAACCGGCTCGGTGCCCGTTTCGGTGTATCTCACGGAGCCTTTCTGGAAACACTCATCCTCGTTATTCGGGCTGCAGTAGTCGTGGGTGGCGGTGGTCACATAGACCTTTTTGCCCGCGTTCACCAGCTTTTCAAGACGCCCGCGGAATTCATAATGCGAGGTCATATCGCCGCTGTTGACGTTATCGCCCGTGAAAAGCACGGTGGGCGTGTCGGGGTCGGCGATGATTTTGTCTATAAAAGCGTCGAGGATTTCGGGCGAGAGTTTAAGGACAATCTGGTCGCCCTTTTCCCTGTTGTTGATGGGCTCGCCCTCCACCCAGTTCTGCTTTGAAACATAGTGCGAATCGGTTATCAGATAAAAAGAATTGTCACTCATATATTATCCTATCTCCGGCTCCTCTTCTTCTTTGAGGGAGTCAACATAATCGGAAACCATCATGCTTCTGCGCTCTGAAAGCTCGTAATACATCTGGGCTCTCTTCTTCTTGGAGATGGGCCAGAGCATCTTGGGCACAATGCCGAGAGCGCTGGTAACGAGAGGAACGACCGTGCAAAGGTAGAACAGCCATTTCTTTGTTCTCGCGTCCTGAGTGCCGACCTTGAGACCCTGAACATAGCCGACTTTCTTCATAACGAAGAGGTTGATTGAATTCATGAATATGCGTTCGAGTTTTATAACAAGACCCTTCGCGACACCCGTTGTCGCCTCCATACGGTAGCCGTTCTTCCACTCGCAGTAGTCCATTGCCTCGTTCCAGAGGTCGGCGTTGATAACTTTGTTTACGCCGAAGAGGAGCTTGCTGAGGAATTCCGTGAAGCCGTATGTGATGAGCATGGGTTTGAGCTTCAGATAATTCTTGTTTGTTATGCCTATCAGGAAGAAGCCGAGGGTTATCATATCGCCGTACATATCGGAGCCGACCCAGAGGAACTTGGATGAAAACCTCTTGCGAAGCGGAGCAACAAAGGCGTAGCTTATGCTGCCCACGGGGCCCGAAATGCCGCTGACGAGCGCCTTCAGGGTGTTTATCATCGAGTTTTCGCCGAAAACATCTATCCAGTAGTTGTCCTGGCTCGTACCTACGCCGAAGCCCGCGAGGAATTCGCTCAGGCACATAAGCAAAACGGGATAGTTGGTAACAATCGCCTTGAGGCCCTCTTTGACATTGGGCTTCTCAATGCTCTGCGGAACTCTCTCTTTTGAAACGAGAAAGAACCAGAGCGTGAATGCCGAGGAAATAAGAGCGCAGGTGACGCCCATTCCCATAAAGATGGTTCTGAGCTGTATCTTCCACCTGCCGGTGGTGACCATATCGTACATGAAGCCGAAGATGTATCTCGGCATATCCTCGCCCATATATCCGGTCAGAAGCTCGGCGAGGGTAATAAGCCGGATACGTTCATTCGGGTTCGGCGTTATGGTGCTCATATAGCCGCTTCTGGCAACGCCCGTGAAGGTGCCTGCGGTTTCAGTGAAAACGCTGAAAATGTAGTAGAAAATAAGCTTCGGAATATAGGTTGCGGCTGAGTTCGGGAAGAAATAGGGTATGAACCAGTACAGCAGACCTATGAAGGTCATGGGAATCTGGAAGCCGACAAGATAGGGCCTGAACTTGCCTATCCTTGTTCTCGTGTTATCAACAATGGCGGAAATGAAGGTGTCGTTGATTATATCCCAGGCGCCGGTGAAAAGGTTAACAACCGCGGCAATGCCGAAGTCAATCTTTACAACGTCCCAGATATATCTTTCACCGTAACCGATGTTGGCAAAGGTGTTTGACCAGTCGTTAAACAGGTATGCCAGGGTTTCTTTAGTGCCGACATAATTGAAACTGCGGTAAATATTTTTGTCAACGCCCTGCTCCGCGGCCTCTTTTACATCGATGCGCTCCGCGGCGTTATTCTGCTCAGACATTCGTTTCCACCTCCAGTTCCGTAATGTAAATCAGCAACTCGTCTGTATAAGTGTGCCCGTTATATTCGAGAGTCATCTTTACGGTAACGGGCTCGTCTGCGGCTTTTTCAACGGTCATAACGCCGTCCTCATCAATGGTGAGGGCCTCCTTATCCGACGGCTCAAATGTAAGTTTGTAGTCCTCTTTTGTCGCTTCGGTGTTTACAACAACCGAGGCGGGCAGGGCCTTCATATCGCCCGGCCTGACTGCCATACTGCGCTGTGTGAAGCGAGCGCCGTACCATTTGAAGCCGATTCTCAGAGCGGTCTTGTAAGGCATTTCAAGCTGAGCCTGCGTGCCGTCCTGCATAAGCGCGGAATAGGCCTCTTTAAGAGTAAAGGATGTTTTAAGCTGATAATCCTTTGAAACGTCAACGTTCAGTATCTGATCGGTAATACGGTCAATCTTATATGAGATTTCATATCGCTCGGCGGTGAACTCCGTCTCTTTTATTTCGGCCGCATCCGCGAGCTTTTCGACTGCCCCGGCATAAACATCATCCGATGTCATTGCCTGTGTGTCAATGGCTGTGGGAGTAAGGACAAATGTGATGAAATAGAAACCGTCGTCTCTGACATTGCCCTCTTCGTCCGTGTGGCCCTGCTCCGCCGTAAACTCAAGAACATCCGCGGGGTTCACCCTAATGACAGGGGCGTTTTCCGCCTCGGGCATTTTAACGTTTGATTCATTCGGGTAGAGACCCGCAACCTCAGGCGCCGCGTTATCCTTTATGAAGGTGAGCACTTCTCTGTCGGCGTCGGCAAAGGGAACATTTATTTCGCCGTCGAGGCCTACATCGGTGTGCCAGCTGCCCTCGGTCTCATCGGAGGCAAGCACCTTTTCGTAAAGCGAATTCACATAGGCGCAAAGCCCGTCCGCCGTTTCGGGGAGCTCAGTGGCTGAAGCGGGAGACTCCTCTTCGGGGAGTGAAAACTTCGGCTTGTTGAGAGTTTTCTTGGCATAAACGGAAATAGTTGCGAAACAGGCTCCGATAAGAAGGGCAACAACGATTATGATGGAAACTATATTTTTTTTATTGCTTTTTCCGCCGCTCATGCTTCTTTGCCCTCCTCTTCTGCCTTGAGTGCTTCCTCAAGCGCTTTTATACGCTCCGCCCGCTCTTCTTCGCTCTCAAAAACGGGCAGAGACAGCGTGTCGATATCAACCTCTCCGCTGCGGACTTTCTTAAGCATCTCTTTGCGCTTAAGGTCGTTTTCTCTGTAAACGGGCTCTATGCCGTTTTTGAGAAGAGTTTTGTTGATGAGGAATATTACCGCGAATATAACCGCGCAGACAAGAGCGCCGAAGCCCATCCTGAAGGATGCGGCAGCGCTGTCGTGATTTATAAAATTCATAACGATTACGGCAATCTGCACCGCCGCGGAGACTATCGCGCCGATGAGAGCTGTGTTTTTCATCACTTTTGTTGTCTTTGTGAGGTTAAGGAAACCGAGGCAGAAAGCCCCGAAAATCACAAGGCCGAAAACTGCGACAACGAGCAAGAGCAAAACAGTTACGCCTGCCGCCGCGGCGTATGATGAAAACATACCGCTCTTCATAAAGCCGGGCAGTTTAAGCAGCATTCCGTCGCTGAAAGACTGAATCAGCCCTATGAGGCCCACGGAAAACTTTTTGTCAAAGAAAGGCACAGTGTAGTGCACGCCCGCAAACGGGACCATAAGAGCGCATATCGCGCCGATAACCGCTATCATACGGAATATCTGGAGCTTGCCGCCGATAAACGCCGCCTTTATGCGGGCAACTATCATGCGCGCGACGGCCGCCTCAAGCTCCGTGCGCTTAGCGTCACGCATAAGGCCGTCATTCTGCGTGTAATACATTATGTTTACGCCGCAGTGTTTGCAATTCGGGCGGAGGTCGTAAAAGGGTATTTCCCCGCCGCATTTGGGACATTTCAACTCAACATCTCTCCTTCAATGTCATATCGTTAAAATCTATGATAACATTTCAATTATTATCTCGTTTGTCATATAGGTGAAAGTGACTTTCACAACGGTGTTATCCGCCGGCACGGTGAATCTGCTCTTGCCTCCGCTCCCCGAATAGGGGTAGCCGCCGCTCTCGCAAACGCAGGCGGAGAGCGTGCCCCAGGTGGAAATGCCGAAATCGTATTCGCCCGCGAACGGGAGAACAAAGGCGAGCGCATAGCGGCCGTCACCCACATAATACATACGGGTTATCTCGCTGTTTGAGTCATTCTCAACCGCTCCCACATAAGGCTGGAAGCTGCCGTAGAGCACCACTTTTTCGGGCAGGCGCACGCCCGTTTCCGGGTCGTCAACATCTTTGCCGCCGAAGTCAAGCAGGTCGGAGGGGTTCGCGAGCGCTCTGTATTTGCCGTAGCCCTCTTTCAGAAGGCGGGCCGTTTCATCCTCCTGCGAAAAGCCGTCGGGGCAGGCAGGCGAGCGGTTATTGAGCTTGTAAAACGGAAAACCGCCGACCTCCTCGCCGCTGTCAAGCGGACGGCGCAGAGGAAAGGCGAAATAGCCGTCGGGATTATTGACCGCGGTCCATTTGAAAGTGTAATCAAGAAACGCATTTCTTGACTGCTCATCCTGCGAGGCAAACCAGGCAATCTGGTCATATCCCCACCACTGCGCCCAGGCGCGCTGCTCATAGGTGAGGTTTTCGTGGGCCCATCTGTCTTTGCCGCCCCAGTTGTCATATTCATACAGGAAGGGCAGTGCCTTCTCATAAACTCCCTCCTGCGATATTCCGCCGCCGGATTTACCCTCGCGCACAAGCACAAGCTTTTCGCCCGGGCGGTCAAGCACGGGATAGCGCGTGAGCGGCATGGCGTTATAGTCAAGCAGGCTTTTGCCGTTAACAACAAGCGAATGGGAGTGAGCGTCTATGAGCACCTTGTGCCTTCTCGCGTGAGCGCGTGCGTAATCGCGGATCATACCGAGCACTTTGCCGATACAGGAATAATCTCTGTCCTTCGCGGTATAGAGATGAATCTGCCCCATATGCAGGGCCTCGTAGCCGCAGTCGATATAGCTTGCCGCCCTGTAGAAAAACCACATCTGTATTTCCGGATTTGTTATGTCGGGAATACAGCTGCCGGGCTCAAGACGGGCGCCTTCAAATCTGAATGTTCTGTCCTCATAAGGCAAACCGAACGCCTCAAAAATAAACGCGGGGATTTTTGTGCTTTCGAGATCCTCTCTGTAAACCGCCTCAAAAACGCAGGCCTGCAGAATGATTTCGGGGTCCGCATCATGAATTTTACCGGCAGAGGCTTTTGAGAGAGCAAAATGCTGTTCGTCCGGCATCTCCGCCTTCCATATTCCGCTTGCCCTGCCGAGAAATTTAATGCCTGCCTTGAGGATAACTCTTATATCATCGTCAAGCGTATCGCTGAGATAAATCCACTGCGCGGTAGCGGCGCGGGAAAGATAATATTCAAGCACTTTGCGCGGCATACTGCCGTCAAAATAGCCTTCGCTCATATACACCTCCGGTTAAAGATGGGTTTTGCAAAACACGATATCACTTTATTTTATAATATTTTTAATAAATTGTAAACAACATTTTCGGTACGCCCTCTGTTTTCGGCAAAAGTTACAAGTTTTGACCGGCCGTTAATGTAAAAAGAACAAAGCCCGGCGGAGCCGATATCCGCCGGGCAAAACAAAAGTATCTGATGTTTTATGTTTCTCTGTCGTAATTCCGCAGAAACTGTTTCATTCTCTCGCTCTGCGTATTTCCGAACACTTCCTCCGGGTCGCCTTCCTCAACAACAACGCCGCCGTCCATAAATATGACCCTGTCGGAAACGGCTCTGGCAAACGCCATTTCGTGAGTGACTATAACCATGGTCATTTTTTCCTCGGCAAGCTGCTTGATTACCTTGAGCACTTCGCCGGTAAGCTCGGGGTCGAGCGCGGAGGTCGGCTCGTCAAAAAAGAGGATTTCGGGCTGCATCGCGAGCGCGCGCACAATGGAAACTCTCTGCTGCTGACCGCCCGAAAGCTCGCAGGGATAGGCGTTCGCCTTCTCTGCAAGGCCCATTTTGTCAAGCAGGGCGATGCACTCAGCGCGCACCTCCTCCTTGTCACGGTGAAGCACGGAAACCGGAGCGTCCATCATGTTTTTAAGCACGGTGTAATGCGGAAAGAGGTTGAAGTTCTGGAAAACGAGGCCGAAAATGTGGCGGAAATCATTGAGGTTTTTCGCGTAGGTGCATTTGCCGTTCACTGTTTCGGCGGCGTTCTTCCCGTCGTAGGAAATAACGCCCGAGTCAATCGTTTCAAGAAAGGTTGCGCAACGCAGAAGGGTTGATTTGCCGGAGCCCGAGGGCCCGATAATCGACACAACCTCGCCTTTGTCAACGTGAAGGGAGATGCCTTTAAGCACGTGATTGTCAGCGAAGGATTTTTCGATATTCTTCATTTCGAGTATGCTCATTTTCACCCCTCCTCACATCTTGTAGTAGCTCATGCGTTTCTCGATTCTGCCCATAACAAAACCGACTATCACATTGAACACATAGTAGAATACACCCGCGACGACAAAGGGCACAAAGCTCGTCTGCGAGTTTGCTATCTGCTTGCCTATGGTAAACATTTCCTGATATGAAACCGTGAATGCCAGGGATGTATCTTTTACGAGAGTTACGATTTCGTTTGTGAGCGCCGGCAGAATGCGGCGGAATACCTGAGGCAGAATAATTTTTATAAAAGTCTGTATTTTTGAATAACCGAGCACCTGAGACGCCTCATACTGCCCTACGGGCATTGAGTCGATGCCGCTTCGGTAAATCTCGGCAAAATAAGCGGCGTAGTTGATTGAAAACGCAATCACCACAGGGATAAGCTTGTTTCTTGAAACGCTTATATTGAAAAGATAATACGGGCCGTACGTAACCGCGAGAAGCTGAAGCATAAGGGGTGTGCCTCTGAGTACGGAAATATATGTCTTCGCGAACCACGAAACGGGTTTGAATCTGCTGCCCCTGAGAAGGGCGACAATCATACCGAGCGGAATAGCGAAAATCAGGGTCAGGAAGAAAATAGCACAGGTTTTTCCGAGCCCTTCGCTCATTTTAACAATAATTGTCATTAAACTCATTATGATACCTCTTTGTCATCGGCTGATTAATAAATACTGAAGGCACATTTCTGCGCCTTCAGCATTGCTTTAAAGCCTATCAGTAAAGGAAGATAAGATTATTAACTATTCCCGGATACTTGTCGGCAATCTCTTTGTATGTGCCGTCGGCAACAAGCTCGGCAATGGTTCTCTCCACCTGTGCGCAAAGTTCCTCATCGCCTGCACGGAATGCTATGCCGTACTGTTCGGATCCGAGGTTTTCATCTATAATTCTGAAGCCTTCGTTTTCGGAGCAGTATTTCTCTGCAACGGGCTTATCAACGAACACGGCATCTGCAGCGTTGCCCGCAAGCTCGGTGAAGCACTTTGTAAAGCTTTCGCAAGTAACTATTTCCACGGACTGACCATATTCATAAAGGTCGGATTTCTCATCGGTCAGAAGCTTTTCACCCGAGGTGCCAAGCTCAACCGCAACAATCTTGCCTTTGAGGTCGTTTGCAGTTTTGAAAGCGCTGTCTTCTTTTACAAGAAGAACCTGTGTGCTATCATAGTAGGGAGCGGAAAGCACATAGCCGGCATCTTTCATTGAATCCAGAATTGTCATACCCGACCAAACGCAGTCGCATTCCTTGGCGTCAAGCTGAATCAGCTTGTTTTCCCAATTAAGAGAGAATGTCTGAAATTCCCAACCGAGACGGTCACAAACGGCCTTGCAAATGTCAATATCAAAACCTGTGAATTCGCCATCATCTCCGCGATAGCTGAATGGATCATATTCGGGGTCAATTCCCATTATGAAAACGTTTTCCTTTTCCTCTTTTTTTGAGAACAAACTGCACGCTGTAAAGGTGAGAGCGACGATAACTGCCGCCACTACGAGAGCGATAATTCTTTTTGACATAATCATACTCCTTTTTTAGGGACTGACTCCCCTTTTATTACAAGATAAATTTACCATTTTACCGCGATAAAGTCAATAGAAAATAATCTACTGTGGAATAAAGACGGGTTGAATCCGCAAAACTTTTTGCACGTTTTTCCTGCCCTTTTCGGTTGACGAAACGGGTTTTTGAGTGTATTATTATAGGGTAAAAAATATAAACACAGCCCCCCTGTTGCGTATAGGGGGGCATAAGGGCATTTAATGTGAGGAAAGCGCATGATAAAAAACATCATTTTCGATATGGGCGGGGTGCTCATCGATTTTAACCCCGAAAAAACTCTTTACGGCTTCTTTGACAGGGAGACCGCGGACCTTGTCCTGAGGGAGATATTCAGAAACCTCCGCTGGTCCGAAAAAGACAGGGGCACTGTAACGCCCGATGATATTATGGCGCAGGTTGGGCCGATGATACCGCCGCACGCATATGACCGGGTAAACGATATGGTGCATAACCTCTATCCCTATATGCCGCCCTTCCCCGAAATGCGCGGTTTCATTGCCTCGCTCAAGAAAAAGGGCTACCGCATTTTTCTTTTGAGCAACGCCTCAATCGACTTTTTTGATAACAAATACAGGATTCCCGCTCTTGACCTTTTTGAGGGCTACCTCATCTCGGCGGATTATCTGCTTTTAAAGCCCGAGAGGGAGATATACGAAAAGCTGTTTTCAAAATTCGGGCTCGAGCGTGAAGAATGCATTTTCATTGACGATGTGCAGGAAAATGTTGACGGCTCGATTGCCGCGGGAATGAAAGCCGTGAGGCACAACGGAAACCTTGATGACCTCAGATTAAATCTCAGGAATGCCGGAGTAGATATATGAACTGTTTTACCGACATAGCGAAAACGATACCCGAATTCCGCTCCCTCGTGACGGCGATGCACAAAGGCCGCCTTCCGCTGGGAGTGACCGGGCTTTCATACATTCATAAGGCTCACGTGATTTCATCAGCCTGCGTGGGCTTCAAGAGGCGCGCCCTGGTGCTTGTGCCGGATGAGGCACAGGCAACCCGCCTTTGCTCGGACCTTGAGTCGCTCGGAATGCAGGCGTTTGTTTTCCCCGCGAGGGATATTTCATACCGCACGGAGGAGACTGTTTCAAGGGAATATGAGCACCGCCGCCTTCACGTGCTCGATAAAATGCTCACCGGCAGTTACGACGTTGTCATCGCCTCGTCAGAGGCGGCAATGCAGCTGACCATACCGCCCGACACACTTATGAGCGCGAGCCTGACTATAAGGGAGGGCGAGCAGTATGAGATGGACGAGGTCGTTTTCGCCCTGACAAAAAGCGGATACACCCGCGCCGACCAGACGGACGGCCCCGGTCAGTTTTCCGTAAGAGGCGGCATAATCGACTTTTTCCCGCCGGACGCGAAAGAGCCCTGCAGAGTTGAATTCTGGGGCGACACGGTCGATTCGGTTTTCTCGTTTGACCTCGACACGCAGAGAAGAAGCGAGATGCTAAAAGAGGTCAGAATAAGCCCGGCTAAAGAAATCCTTGTGAGCGACGAAGTGCTCACCGCGCTCATCGACACTCTCATCAAAGAAAAACGCATAAGAGGCGATGGCCTCAAAATGCTCAATGCCGAAAAAGAGAAGATAGCTTCGGGCATAAAGATAAGTTGCGCCGACAAATTCATGCCGATAATCTACCCCGGCGCGTGCGGACTTTTCGACTATGCAAAGGACGATATGCTGTTTGTATGCGAGAGCTTCTCCGTCAAGGATAAATGGAATTCAGCGGCGGTCATTCAGCACGAAACAATCAAAGCGCTCCTCAAGGACGGCACTCTGTGCAGGGGGCTTGAACGCTTCACGCTCGAGGACCACGAGCTTTACCGCTACTACCTCGATATGGGCGCCGTTTACCTTGACAATCTGCCCAGAGGCAGCTTTGACACGGGCGTAAAGGATCTCATCTCTTTCACCGCAAAGCAGATTTCACCCTGGAACGGCTCGCTCACCGCTATCACCGAGGATATAAGCGGCAGAATGGCGCGTCAGAAATACACCTGCGTTGTGATGGCAGGCACGGACAAGAGCGCCGCGACCCTCTCGCGCGACCTTGAAAACGAGGGCATAAAGAACACTTACTACCCCGCCCTGCCCGAAAAATTTCCCGAGGGCTCCGTCTCCGTTATAGCCGGCTCTCTCTCCTACGGCATGGAATATCCGGGCGCAAATTTCGCGATTTTCACTTACCGCGCGCGCACTGCCGTTAAGCAGAAACAGCAGAGAAGAAGCAGCAAAAACGCCTTCAACAGCTTAAGCGAGCTGCACAGGGGCGAATATGTGGTGCACTCCGCGCACGGCATAGGCATATTTGAGGGCATAAACAGCCTTGAGGCCTCGGGCACGGTCAAGGACTATATCAAAATCAGATACGACAAGGGCGATTTGCTCTATGTGCCGGTCACACAGCTTGATCAGGTTTCAAAATACATCGGCTCGGCGGACCGCGGCAAGGCAGTTAAGCTCAACAAACTCGGCGGCACAGACTGGCAGAAAACGCGCTCAAAGGTGCGCTCGTCCGTGCAGACGATGGCGAAAGAGCTCATCGAGCTTTACTCAAAGCGCCTTCGCATTGAAGGTCACGCCTTTTCGCCCGACATTGATATGCAGGCGGATTTTGAGAGCAGATTTGAATTTGCGGAAACCGATGACCAGATTCGCTGCATAAAAGAGATAAAGCGCGATATGGAGCGCCCCTGCCCCATGGACCGCCTGCTCTGCGGCGACGTCGGCTTCGGCAAAACAGAGGTTGCCCTGAGAGCTGTTTTCAAGGCGGTCGCGGACGGCAAGCAGGTTGCGATTATGGTACCCACCACCATTCTCGCGCTTCAGCACTATCAGACCATTCTCAAGCGCTTTGAGGGCTTTCCGATTGAGGTCGGCATGCTCTCAAGATTCTGCACAAAGCGCGATATCGATAAAACAATAACGGGCCTTAAGCGCGGCAGTGTTGACATCGTTGTGGGCACGCACCGCATCATTTCAAATGACATCGTCTTCCGCGACCTCGGGCTCATCATCATAGACGAGGAGCAGCGTTTCGGCGTTAATCAGAAGGAAAAGCTGAAAACTCTCTACCCCGCAGTCGATGTGCTCACCCTCACGGCAACGCCTATTCCGCGCACGCTCAATATGGCGATGAGCGGCATAAGGGATATGTCGGTTATCGAGGAGGCGCCGCTTGACAGGCAGCCCGTTCAGACTTATGTTATGGAGTATGATATGGGCGTGCTCGTGCAGGCGATGGAGCAGGAGCTTCGCCGCGGCGGTCAGGTCTATTACCTCTACAACAAGGTTGAAACCATTGACAGAAAAGCGTCCGAGATAAAGGACCTCATTCCCGACGCGACCGTCGCGATTGCGCACGGGCAGATGAGCGAGGAGGAGCTCAGCGATGTATGGCGCCGCCTGCTGGAGGGCGAAATCGACATACTCGTTTGCACCACGATAATTGAAACGGGCGTTGATGTGCCGAATGTCAACACTCTCATAATTGAAAATGCGGACAGAATGGGCCTTGCCCAGCTTCATCAGATAAGAGGCAGAGTCGGGCGCTCCGCGAGAAGGGCGAGCGCGTATTTCACCTTCACGAGGGGCAAACAGCTCTCGGAAATCGCCGAAAAACGCCTTGAGGCGATAAGGGAATTCACCGAATTCGGCTCGGGCTTCCATATAGCGATGCGCGACCTTGAGATAAGGGGCGCGGGCAACGTGCTCGGCACGGGTCAGCACGGGCAGATGGAGGCCGTCGGCTACGATATGTATATTAAACTGCTCGAGCAGGCAATAAACGAAGAAAAAGGCATAGAAGAAAAGCACTCCGACAAAGAGTGCCTTGTTGACCTGCCGATTGACGCGCACATACCCGAAAGCTATATTCAGAGCATGCCTCAGCGCCTGCAGATTTACCGCAGGATAGCCGACATCAAGACGAAGGACGATGTTTCCGACGTGCTTGACGAGCTCATTGACAGGTTTTCGGACCCGCCCGAAAGCGTGAGAGGGCTTATCCGCATATCCTATATCAGGAGCAAGGCGGCGAATAACGACATTTACGAAATAAGCTCGGAGGGCTCCCGCCTCTGCTTTAAGCTCGCAGACCTCGATATGGCTCTCATTCAGAAAACCGCTCCCCTTTTCGGCGGCAGACTCACTGTTTCCGCAGGCGGCGGCAAACCCTGCCTGTATTTAAGGACGCAGGATGATGAAGACCGCCTGAAGCTTATTGAAAAACTGCTTGACACAATGGACAAGGCGAAATCAGCGGACTAAAAAACCTTTGACCCTTTTAATTTATGTGCTATAATAGATATATGGTCAAAATCACGAGAGGAGAATGATTATGGCAGCAAAGAGCAAGGAAATACCGGTTGCGAAATTCCCCGAGCAGGTCGGAATGGATTCAAAGGAAATCGCGGCTCTTGTAAAAGATTTCAAGGATTCTGAGATTGAGCTTCATTCGCTCATGCTCTACCGCCACGGCAAGCTCGCGTTTGAATGCCATGCCGCGCCCTACGGCAGGGATGTGCCGCACACGATGTTTTCCGTCAGCAAGAGCTTTGTTTCAATCGCCGTCGGCTTTGCCATAAGCGAGGGCCTTCTCTCGCTCGACTCAAAGGTGATAGACTTCTTCCCGGAAATGAAACCCGAAAAGAAAGATGAATGGCTCGAGGAGATGACGGTGTTTCATCTGCTCACAATGACCGCAGGCAAAAGAGTCAATTACCTGAGCGATAAATCGAAGGACACATGGGTGTCCGATTTCATAAATGAAAAATGGGATTACGAGCCCGGCGCGCAGTTTTCATATGTGAGTGAAAACACCTATATGTGCGGCGCAATCATAAAGAAGATTACGGGTCTCGGCGTTATAGATTTCCTTATGCCGCGCCTGTTTGAGCCCCTTGGCATTTCCCGCCCCACATGGGAGCTTGACCCCGGCGGACAGGAAGCCGGCGGATGGGGTCTCTTTATACCGCCCTATGACCTTTCAAAGGTAGCTATGTGCGTGCTTAACGGCGGCGTTTACGCCGGCAGGCAGGTTATCCCCGCGGATTATATTGAGATGGCGACCACCAAACAGGTTGACAGCGAAAATAACGACAATGCGGATTCGTGCGTCGGCTACGGCTTCTATTTCTGGATGAATCAGATGGAAAACTCGTTCAGAATGGACGGCATGTTTTCACAGTTTGCCATCTGTTTCAAGGAT
Organism: Ruminococcaceae bacterium UBA1236; assembly: GCA_002309055.1. GTDB lineage: Bacteria > Bacillota > Clostridia > Oscillospirales > Acutalibacteraceae > CAG-177. The sequence goes on along the minus strand of DBWO01000006.1, from coordinate 1,641 downwards.
TACGACGCCCTGCTCGTTTGCACCTGCAGCGAGATAAATGAGCAGAAAACGAGGGACTGCATATTCCGCCATTTCCCGCAGATGTTCATCGGCAACAAGCGCAAGGCCCCCGATGACGCTCCCGAAACCGTTCTTGAGCCGATGCCAAACCTTGAGGCCGCCCCGAGGAGCGTTATGGAGCAGTTCCTCAAGGGCAAGGTTATGCAGTTCAGAAAGAGCACCCTGCTGAACACGGTCGGTTTCCCGACCTCCGTGCTCCCCATCGCGGTTGTGTTTATGTCAGCGGAGAGAAGCGGCAACATCAATAACATCGTGTTTGATTTCGGCGATGACGAATGCGTTATGGCGTGGGACGAGGGCAAGGACCACAATATGATTAAATGCGGTATGGACGGAAAGCCCCGCCGCAGCAGATTCCATCTGGGCGGCATAGATTTCACAGCGGTGAGCACCGCCGCCTGGATAAACGAAAACGAACTCGAGATGTGGATAAGGCCTCTTGAGTCAATCGCGGAGCGCCGCATGCGCTTTGTGTTCTCGGGCAAAAACGTTACCATATATCCCGAATCCGTGCCCTCAAGCAAAACAATGGGCGCAGGCGTTACGGGCCCCGTTTCATCGGCTCTGCCCGAGGCGTTCAGCAGCACCGTGGCAAGCTTTATGGACAACATCGACAACATCATTGACGCGCCTCTCAAGGGCAAAATTCTCTGATTAAATGGACTATGAAATGAACGCGACAACAGAAAAAAGAAACGGCCGCAAGATAATCATCATCGTCGCGGCCTGTGTTCTTGCGTTCATTGGCGCCCTTGTGCTCGCCTTCTTTCTGCTGAAGGACTCGATTTTTATCATGCTCGCGCAGAATGAGGCGCAAAAGGGCAGTTTTTCATCCGCTCTGTCAATCCTTGAAAATGTTGATGACGAAAAGGCGGACCCGCTTAAAGAATATATATCCCTTCGCAACGAGATAAACGCGGAATACGCGAGCCTTATAACCGGCTTTGACGAAATGACCGTGAGGGACTGGCAGGAGCGCGCGAACAACGCCGAGGCCGCCTCCGGTGAACTTTCGGAGCCTGTGAGGGAGTCAATCTCCGCCCTCTCGGGCAAGCTGAACGATATATGCGCTCTCTATGACGAATATCAGTATATATATCACGACATTCTCGAGCTCATGGATGTGTTCAACGAGATAAACCGCCTTTACACCAAAGATTACACCGGCTATAACACCGCCTTCACAATCCGTGAAGAAAAGGATAAAATCGCGCGGTGGGAGGAGCTTCTTTCGCAGGTGCAGGCATACGCCGCAAAGCTCCCGTCGGAGGACAGGACCTACCTGCTCAGCTATATGCTTAAAGAGGCGCAGGGCGAAATAAGCGAGCTGAGAAGTACGATGGACAAGCTGCTTGAAACCTCCGGCGTTTCGGAAACGGACGAGATTATGGCGAAGGGCAACGGGCAGAAAATCTTTCCCTCGGTTGAAAGCTCCTCGGGCGTGAGCGTGAATCTCACGGAGAAATACGACTATGCCGCGCATATGTCGGACGGAGTTTACCGCACGCTTGTTGAGATGCTCGGCGAATACTACAAAGGGCTTTAAACTCGGATACAAAGAAAAGAGGTATGCTTTATTGC
>DBWO01000032.1 GCA_002309055.1 Ruminococcaceae bacterium UBA1236 | reverse complement strand
CGAAGAGGAGTTCAAGGCAAAGGTCGAAGCCGGCGACCACTGGCTGCCGAGCTACGACTATAAACTGCTCAAGAAAACAATCAGCGTCAACTACGGCGCACAGCGCGCCGAAGCCGAATAACAGCAGGCATAAAAAATCCGCCGTCTCATTCTCTGTGAGGCGGCGGTTTATTATAATCATTTTCTCAGATATCCGCCCGACACGGGAAAATCAAAGTAAGTGTCGGGATACGGCTCGTTTGCGAGGGTGAAGTGCCACCATTCGCAGTCAAGCGGCTCAAAGCCGTTTCTTTTCATAAGATTCTGAAGATACATCCTGTTTTCAAACTGTTCGTCGGTTATGCCCCTGTAATCGGGGTGAGAAACCTCGCTGAAAAAGTCAAACGGGCTGCCCATATCAAGTTCCTTGCCTGTTTTCATATCAAGGAGGGTGAGGTCAACCGTGCTGCCCCTGCTGTGGCTGGATTTTGAGGCAATATAGCCGAGCTTAAAAAGATCCTGCTTTTCGAGGTCGGGATAAAAGAAGGGCTTCATCCTCTGGTCAAGGTCTTCAATGCCCCATAGCTGAAAGTGCTTAACCGCACTTGCGGGGCGGTAGGCGTCAAAAACCTTGAGGCGCCAGCCCGAGGCGTTTGCCTCATTGCCCGCCGCCTTGAGCGCTCTCGCCGCCTCTTTTGTGATAACGGCGCATGGTTCCTCATAGCCGTCGATTCTGTCGCCGACGAAATTGTATGTTGAGTGATATCTGATTTCCTGAATAATTGACGGCACATAGTCCGCGAGTAACACAAAACCGGAGCAGTCAAGCTCCGCAGCTCTTTTGAAATCGGTTGCCATAGTTATTTCCGCCTCAATCAAGATTGTAAAGATAAGCGTTTGTCATCTCTGCCCAGGAGTACTGCACCATATATTCGCCGTGATAGTTTTCGGAAGTCTTGTCCCTGAGGTAATTGTAGTAGTCGCACTCAACTGCGTCCGCCTTTATGCTGATTTTACCCCAGTTGTTAACTATCACGTCGCCGCAGCCCTTCTCGTTGAATACGTCAACAAGGTCTTTGCGGATGTTGCGAAGGTAGGAGTCGTGATCCTCGTCCTCCCACAGTATGGACATTATTTCGCCCGAGGAGCAGCCCGCGCCGCGCCTGTCAACGAGGTATGCGAGAAGCTCCTTGGTTTTGAGATACTTGAACTTCAGAATGTCGCCGTCGATGAAGGCCTCGAAGTTGCCGAAGCACTGGAATTTGACTCTCGCTTTTTTCTTTGAGAGGGGAGTGCGCAGGTTTTCGAGCTCTTTTCTCACCTTATCGACCGTTACGGGCTTGAGGAGATAGCCGCTCGCGTGCATCTCGAATGCGTCTTTCATATATTCTGAATAGCCCGTTGTGAAAATGATGTTTACGGACGGGGCGACTTCCTTTATTTTCTGCGCGAGCTCAACACCCGTCATACCGAACATCTGAACATCGAGGAACGCCACATCGCAGGGCTCTGTCTCAATGTGTTCAAGCGCCGCCTTAGGATCTCTGAACGGGGTGATGTCGGCGTTTTTGTCATATTTCTTAACTGCGGAAACAAGGTTTTCAAGAGCCAGTCTTTCGTCGTCAACCGCTATTATCTTCATTTTTTCTGCTCCTTTTTACCGCTGTCTTTCGGTATTCTTATAACCGCTTTTGTGCCTTCGCCCGGCACGCTCGTTATTTCGATTGTGCCGCCGCAGGTACCTTCAAGGCGGTTTTTCACGTTTTTGATGCCGTTATGCGATTTATCAGTGCTGAGCTCGGCGGAGGTGTCGAAACCCACGCCGTTGTCCGTGACGGTGATTTCGTAGCTGTCCGGTGTTTCGGCAGAGCTTATCGTGATGCTGCCGCCGTCTTCCTGCGCGCAGATGCCGTGCTTAACAGCGTTTTCAACTATCGGCTGAAGGGTAAGAACAGGGAGCTTAAAGTTTGTGCACTGCACATCGTATATGATTTCCAGGCGCTCCTCAAAGCGGAGTTTTTCAATCCAGAGATAGGTGTCGGTGTGTTCAAGCTCCGCGGAGAAGGGGATGAGCTCCGAATTTGTAAGAGAGTCAAGATTCTGCCTTAAATAATCGGAAAATCTGCTGATAGCCTCCTGCGCTTTCTCGGGGTCCTTGTCGCACAGGAAATATATCGTGTTCAGCGTGTTATAGAGGAAATGCGGCTGAAGCTGCGAAACGTGCAGGGCAATCTGCTGCAGCTTGAGGCGCTCCTCCTGCTCGAGGAAGGTCTTGTTCACGTAATGAATGTGAAGGTAGAAGTAATAGAGAATCGCGGCGGCGGGGATAACCGAATTCGCGACGGTGTTGTTCGCTATGGCCGTGTTTATGACACCCGCTATCAGCACTACCGCGGCGGCGTAAATAACAAGAATGCCGGAGTGGCTTTTTTTGCTGTTGAACCTTCTGAATGAAAGGGCAATAAGGATAATAAGATAAACGGCGGAAAGAACGGTTGAAAAGTAGCCGAGAGGGCCGTATCCGAGCTTGTTGCGCGCGTCAATCGAAAAGACGAAACCGTTGAAAAACGCCGTGGAATTAATAACAACATTTACAACCGCAAGCGAGATAAGAGCCAGGTAAATGTGTGTCTTTTTGACAACGAGACGTATGAAAAGCAGTATGATAATCGGCCTTAAGCTCAGACACACCACGTTGAGCAGGATTCTCTCAAAAGTAGGGAAGTCGAGCCGGGCAAAAAAAGTTTCACCGTAGCCCGCGCCTATGATTGCGAGGCTCAGTGTGAAAATAGCAAAGAAGAGGTCCTTGCTGTTACGGGCTACGTGCGTGTCAAGCGACAGGATGAAATATCCGCCTATAATCAGCACGATGGGTAAAAAACATTCAACAAAAAAATCAAGCATAGTTACAACTGCCTTTTCATTTCATTTATTTTATTATAAATACGGCACATAGGTTTGTCAAATCAAAAAATGCTTTATATTGTTATTATACTGTGTTATAATAAACAAAGAATGTATTTTTAAGGGGCAGTTATGAGAAAAACAATCAACATCAACAAGGGCTGGAAGCTCATAAAAGACGGCGCGCGCACCGATATAGACCTGCCGTATACTCCGGACGCGGATGCCGCCGGAGCGCTTGAGCGCGGTATGACCGGCTACGAAAAATATCTTGAGGCAATCCCCGAAGGCAGGGTGATGCTAGAGTTTGAAGGCGTCAACAGCGTTTGCGAGGCGCAGATAAACTGTATCCGTCTCGGCACTCACAAGGGCGGCTATTCAAAATTCAGGTATGACATCACCGAAAGCATCAGGCACGACAGCGTGCTTATGCTCGCCGTGTCAAACAGCCGCTTTGAGGACGTTTATCCCGAAACGGCGGATTTCACATTTTACAGCGGTATTTACAGAAACGTTAATCTGATTGTTACGGGAGACACCCGTTTTTCATCGGACGATTACGCCTCGGACGGACTCTATGTAACGCCGTTTAAATCGGGCGCTTCCTGGCGCCTCGGCATAAAGGCTCTTATCGACGGCCCGTCGGACGGCGCTGTGCTCAGATACACTCTCAAAGACGCTTCGGGCGAAACATACCGCGAGCTTGAGTGCGGAATTTCGCAGAGCGAGGCGTATATCGACTGCGGCACCCCTCATCTGTGGAACGGCAGACAGAACCCGTATCTTTACACCCTCACGGCGGAGATTGTGCTCGCGGACGGAAGCGTCTCCGACAATCTCGATGTGAATGTCGGCTTCAGGGAGTTTACGATTGACTCCGCGGAAGGCGCTGTCCTCAACGGCAGAAAGATAAAGCTCAGAGGTCTTTGCCGCCATCAGGACAGGGCCGGTATGGGCAACGCCATAACCGAAAAAGAGCACGGGGAGGATATGGCGATTATCCTCGAGTCGGGCGCAAACGCCCTTCGTCTCGCGCATTATCAGCAATCGTCTTATTTCTATGACCTGTGCGATAAAAACGGGATTCTCGTGTGGGCGGAAATCCCTGTTATATCGGAGTTTTCAATCAAAAAACAGCAGAACGCGAAACAGCAGCTGCTTGAGCTTATAAAGCAGAATTACAATCACCCCTCGATCTTCTGCTGGGGCATAGAGAATGAAATCACTCTCGCCGCAAGAAATAAAAAGGGGCTTGAGGAGTCGCTCCGTGAGCTTGACTCCCTCGCGAAGGCGGTTGACTCAACGAGGTACACCACCTGCGCCCAGGTTTCAATGCTTGAGATTTCCTCATCTTTAAACGGCATAACCGATATACTCGGCTACAACCACTATTTCGGCTGGTATTCGGACACCTGCGAGGCCTTCGGCAAATGGCTTGACGCCTGGCACTCCTTTAACTCCGAGAAAAAGCTGTGCATATCCGAATACGGCGCGGACGCCGTACCCGTATGGCACTCGGAAATTCCCGCGCAGGGCGACTACACCGAAGAATACCAGTGTGTTTTTCACGAGAAATATCTTGCGGAAATAAACAGCCGTGACTGGCTCTGGGGCTCGTTTGTATGGAACGCCTTCGACTTCGGCTCCGTCATAAGAAAAGAGGGCGGCACCGAGGGCATCAACAACAAGGGCCTCGTCACCTATGACAGAAAGCACAAGAAGGACGCTTTTTATTTCTACAAGGCGTCCTGGAGCGAGGAGCCCGTGCTTCATATCTGCTCAAAGGGTTTTGTTAACAGAAAAACGGGTGAAAGCAAAATCAAAGTTTACTCTAATCAGCCGGAGGTAACCCTTGCCTACGGCGATAAAGAAATAAAGCAGAGCGGCAAAACCGTGTTTGAATTTACCGTGCCTGTTGAGCAGGGTGAAAACACCTTCACAGCAAAGAGCGGAGAACTTACCGACAGCATAGTGATTAACGGCGTGCCCGGGGAGGATAAAAGCTATAAACTGCCGCCCGAAATGCACTCCTTTGTCAGGGATTGGCACGCGGCGGCGCAGGATGACGGCAGCACATTCGGCCTTGATGACAAGCTCGGCGACCTTCTGAAAAACGAAGAGGCGCAGATGCTTGTAAGATCGAGATTCGGCAACCGCCTCGACCTTCTTTTCAGCCCTCTCACGAAACCCGTGGGGCAGATTAAAGTGGGCACGGCGATAAAGCTCGCCAGAAGGGCGGGTCTCCCCGAAAGTTACGCTTCCCTGGCGGAAGGTTACCTTAAAACAATAAGCAAAAAGAAATAAACGAAAAGAGAGGACAAAAAATGAACGAAGGAACTGTGCTCGGCACAATGCCGGAGCAGAACGAAAAACGCGTCAAAACCCCGGAATTTGTCGCCTACCTCACCGCAGTGTTCTTTTACACCTGCATCACCGGTATGCTCGAATCCTACAGGAGCGCGTACCTTGTAAACGTGCTTCACCTTGAGAGCTCGCAGGCATCCCTTTTCAACACTCTCATAAGCATTATACCCTTCTTTATCAATTTCATCATCGCCATGTACATTGACAACCGCAGAATAGGCAAGAGCGGTAAATTCCGCCCGCTTATTCTCATCAGCGCGGTGCCCGTGTCGCTGTTGCTGGTAGCGTCCTTTATCACCCCGGGCCCCATCATCAGAGCGGGCGGCGCGATACTGCTGACCTACCTTGTGGCAATCGCCATTCTTTTCGGCATCTTCTCGCATTTCGCGGGCACAATCAACAACCTCGCTGTTGTGCTCACGCCCAATATGAAAGAGCGCGACACGGTCATGTCCTTCCGCAGCATTTCCTCTGCGGTCGGCAACTCCGCGCCCCTCGTAATCGTGCTTGTTATCGGCCTTATCTGGAAGGATGAGGCAACTCAGTATATCATCGGCGCGGGTCTTTGCGCGGTGGTCGGCATTCTCACAATGCTGCTCGGCATCCGCATTACAAGAGAGAGAATAGTTTACACCAAAAAACGTGAGAATCCTCTTATCGGCTTCAGAGATGTGCTTGTAAACCCTCACGCTTGGGTTATCATCTTCAGCGAATTCCTCAAGAACTTCAGAAAAGTTTCCACCTATATGGGTGTTTTCCTTGCTGCGGCACTGCTCGGCTCAACATCCAAATATCTGCTTTTCGGCCTGCCTACGGGCATAGGCACGGCGGTAGGTATGCTTGTGATAAACTTCCTTCTCAAGAAGTTCACTTCCCGCACGCTCTATATTGCGAGCGGCGTTTATTCGCTCATCATAAACACTCTCGCTTTTGCCGTGGGTTATCTCTATTTCAAAAACGGCTCGTCCGCTCTGCAGATAGTGTTTATCGTGTTCCTCTTCCTCATCGGCCTTCAGTTCGGCGCCTCAAACCTTCTGCCGAATATGTTCCAGGCGGATGTGCTTGAGGACCTTGAGCTTAAAACAGGAAAGCGTCTTGACGCCTCTCTGCCCTTCGTTGTCGGCATAGGCACTCTCATAAGCGGCACAGTCGCAGGCGCGCTTGCCCCGAGAATCCTTTACGGCGATCACTCCATCATTCAGTATATACAGCCCACGGATCTTATTCCGAATCCCGAGCAGTCAATCAAAACAAAAATTCTTATGCTCTTCTTCTACACCGTTGTTCACGGCATTATGATGTTCCTTGCCGGCGTTCCCTATTTCTTCTTCAAACTCACGGGTGAGCGCAAGCAGAAGATTCATGAGGCGGTGCTTGAGCAGAGAGCCGAAATCGAAAGCGAGCAGGAAGAAGAAGCATTTGAAGAAATAAAGACAAACGCAGAATAAATTCTCTTTACGCGAAAGAAGGCAAAATCTTGACTACGCTCAAAGAAATAAGGGTAGGCGAAAGCGCTTCAATAGTAAAGCTTAACGGTGAGGGCGCCCTGCGGCAGCACCTGCTTGATATGGGAGTTATACCCGGCACAAAAGTGACAGTGGTCAAATACGCTCCCATGGGCGACCCCGTTGAGGTGATGATTCACGGCTACAAGCTCACCCTGCGCCTCGCGGATGCGGACCTTATTGAGGTTGAGCCCGCAAAAGAGAGAGCGCAGCAGAGTGAAAAAGCCGCGAGAAGCAAAACCGCCGAGCACCCGGGCTTCGGTGAAGGCGGCAAATTCCACCCGAAGGGCAGCGGCGACCCCCTGCCTGATGACACCGTGCTCACATTCGCCCTTGTCGGCAATCAGAACTGCGGCAAAACAACACTGTTTAACCAGCTCACAGGCGCGAACAGGCACGTGGGCAATTTCCCGGGCGTTACGGTTGACCGCAAAGATGCCGAAATCAAAGGGCACCCGAACACCCTTGTGACGGATCTTCCCGGCATTTACTCAATGTCGCCTTACAGCAGCGAAGAAATAGTATCGCGCAGTTTTGTGCTTGACGAAAAGCCGAAAGCGATAATCAACATTGTTGACGCTACCAATATTGAGCGAAACCTTTATCTCACAATGCAGCTGCTTGAGATGAATGTGCCTATGGTTGTGGCCCTCAATATGATGGACGAGGTCACCGCAAACGGCGGCACCATAGATGTCAACGAAATGGAAGCGGCGCTCGGAGTGCCTGTTGTGCCGATTTCAGCGATAAAGAATCAGGGCATAGGCGAGCTTATCGAGCACGCCGTTCACGTTGCCCACTTTCAGGAAAAACCCCTCAGGCAGGATTTCTGCGATGAGGACGATAACGGCGGCGCGGTGCACCGCGCGCTTCACAGCATCTGCCACCTGATTGATGACCACGCCAAAGATAACGGCCTGCCTCTGAGGTTTGCCGCGAGCAAAGTGATTGAAGGCGACCGCCTCGTTATGGAGCAGTTAAAGCTCGATAAAAATGAGGAGGAGACCGTTGAGCATATTGTGCTCCAGATGGAAAAGGAGAGAGAGCTTGACAGAAGCGCCTCCATTGCCGATATGCGCTACGCCTTTATACGCAAAGTTTGCGAATACTGCGTTATTAAGCCGGGCGAAAGCAAAGAGAGCTTAAGAAGCGAAAAGATAGACAGCATTCTTACCGGCAAATGGACCGCCATTCCCATATTCATCCTCATTATGGGCGTTGTATTCTTCCTCACATTTGAGGTGATAGGCGGCACACTCCAGGGTCTTCTCGAAAAAGGCGTTGACGCCGTAACAGCCGCCGTTGACTCGGCTCTGACTGCGGGCGGAGTGAATGAAGTTATTCACGGGCTTATTGTTGACGGTATATTCGCGGGCGTAGGCTCGGTGCTCAGTTTCCTGCCGATTATCATCACTCTTTTCCTGTTTTTATCACTGCTTGAAGACAGCGGATATATTGCCCGCGTTGCCTTCTTTATGGATAAACTCCTTCGTAAAATCGGCCTATCGGGCAGAAGCATAGTGCCTATGCTCATCGGCTTCGGCTGTACCGTNNCCCTGCCGTTATGGCAACGCGCACCCTGCCGAGCGAAAGAGACCGTAAAATGACAATTCTCTTAACCCCCTTTATGAGCTGCACAGCGAAGCTCCCGATTTACGCCTTCTTTGTGGATTCGTTTTTCCCGGGCCGCAAGGCCCTGATAATGACGGGGCTTTACTTCCTCGGAATTGTTGTAGGCATCCTCGTTTCGCTCCTCTTTAAGCGCACAATTTTCAAGGGCGAGGCTGTTCCCTTT
>DBWO01000046.1:110153-110280 GCA_002309055.1 Ruminococcaceae bacterium UBA1236 | reverse complement strand
AGACCGTTTGTCACATTCTGAGCGAGGCGGAGCACCGCGTCCGCGCAGAGACAGCCCTCGGGGATTGAAATTCTGCGGTTTGCGGAATCGTCAAGAGTTCTTTCGAGCCACTGTGTAGCGGCAGGCA
>DBWO01000046.1:6741-110098 GCA_002309055.1 Ruminococcaceae bacterium UBA1236 | reverse complement strand
CATCGGGTTACGCTTGTAAGCCATAGCGGAAGAACCTATCTGATTCTTCTCAAACGGCTCTTCAACCTGTCTGTCGTGCTGAAGAAGTCTTATGTCATTCGCCATCCTGTAAGCGCTCTGCGCTATCGAGGAAAGGACGTTGAGTATTCTTGAGTCAAATTTTCGCGGATAGGTCTGACCGCTCACGGAGAAGCATCTGTCAAAGCCGAAATCTTTGCAGATAAGGGCGTTCATTTCATCGATTTTCGCTGTGTCTCCGTTAAACAGCTCCACAAAGCTCGCCTCAGTGCCGGTTGTGCCTCTGCAGCCGAGCAGTTTCATTGAGCCGATTACAAAATCAAGCTCCTCAAGGTCTGCGGCGAAGTCCTGCATCCAGAGGGTGGCTCTTTTGCCGACCGTCACAAGCTGAGCGGGCTGATAATGAGTGTAACCGAGAGTGGGTAACGCCTTGTATTTTTCGGCGAATCCGGCGAGATTGGCAATAACGCCGAGAAGCTCTTCCCTGAGGTAGCGAAGGGCATCGCGATAGATTATCATATCCGCGTTGTCGGTAACATAACAGCTCGTCGCGCCGAGATGGATTATACCTGCCGCGACCGGGGCTGCAACGCCGTAAGTGTGCACGTGAGCCATAACATCGTGGCGCACTTCTTTTTCTCTCGCGGCGGCAATGTCAAAATCTATGTTTTCGATATTGTCTTCAAGCGCCTTCACCTGCTCCTGCGTTACGGGCAGGCCGAGTTTCATCTCCGCCCTCGCAAGGGATACCCAGAGCTTTCTCCAGGTGACAATCCTCGTCTTGTGTGAAAAGAGGGTGAGCATATAGTCGGAGGCGTATCTTGAGCCGAGAGGCGATTCGTATTTTTCGTACATTGTTCTGCTCCCTTATCTGATTATGATGCTGTCACGCTCGGGACCGACCGAAACATACTTGATGTAGCAGCCGATCTGCTCCTCGATGTAAAGCACATATTTCCGGGCGGCCTCGGGCAGGTCTTCCCACTTGCGGCATCCCGAAACATCGGTTTTCCAGCCGTCCATATACTCTATGACGGGCTCTGCGTCGGGCAGCGCGCAGGGGAAGGGGAAATCGTCCGTGAGCTCGCCGTAAAGCTTATATTTAGTGCAAACGGGGATTTTGTCGAGGTATGAGAGCACGTCGAGTTTCGTGAGCGCGATTGCGGTCGCTCCCTGCACCTCAACGCCGTAGCGTGTGGCAACTATATCGATGGGGCCTACTCTTCTGGGTCTGCCCGTTTTCGCGCCGTATTCAAAGCCGGCCTCACGCAATTTATCCGCCTCTTCGCCGAACATCTCGCAAGTGAAGGGACCCTCTCCTACGCAGGTGGAATAAGCCTTCACAACGCCTATAACCTCTTCGATTCTCGCGTTTGTGAGACCGCTTCCCACGGGGGCGTAAGCGGCAACGGGATTTGATGATGTGGTGTAGGGCACGATGCCGAAATCAAGGTCTCTGAGTGAGCCGAGCTGCGCCTCGAAAAGGATTTTTTTGCCCTCTTTGTTGGCTTTTCTGAGGAAAGCGCCGGTATCGCAGATGTATGGCTTGATTTTTTCACCGTAGGTCGCCGCCCATTCGAGCAGGTCGTCCATTGTGACGGCAGGAGCGCCGTAAACCTTTGTGAGAGTCAGGTTTTTCCACTCGAGAAGATCCGCAAAATGCTCCTTCAGCTTTTCGGGATAGAAAAGTTCGCCCGCAAGCACGGTTTTCTTCTGATATTTATCCGAATAGAAGGGGGCTATACCCTGTTTTGTGGAGCCGTACTGCTTGTCCGCGAGACGCGCCTCCTCAAGGCCGTCAAGCGCTCTGTGCCAGGGCAGGAGCAGTGACGCGCGGTCGCTGATTCTGAGGTTTTCCGGAGTGAGGGCAACGCCCTGCGCCATAACCTCCTCCATCTCTTTCCAGAGGTTTTCGGCGTCGAGCGCGACGCCGTTTCCGAGGATGTTTACAACGCCGTCACGGAATATGCCGGAGGGTAACAGATGAAGGGCAAACTTGCCCTTGTCGTTGATAACCGTATGGCCTGCGTTGCCGCCGCCCTGATATCTCACGACTATGTCGTATTCCTCTGTCAGAAGGTCCACCATGCGGCCCTTTCCTTCGTCTCCCCAGTTGATGCCTACTATTGCGCTGGTTGCCATTTCTTTCTCTCCTTTATGTATGCCTGCCGTAAGGCGGCTGTTCAATAAACGGTTCAGTCACGGGATAACACCTGTCATCCCACAATATTTTATTATAATTCAAGCTGTGGACATTGTAAAGACAAATCGGGAATTTATTTTACGATTTCTCTGTTTTGGACAGAATTTTTTTGATTTTTCCGCCTGCAAGCACCGCCGCAGCAAGCTTGAGGGCGTCCGGAATAATAAAGGGAAATACACATACGGCAAGGATATGAGCGATTCCCGCCTCTCCCCCGCCCGACAGGGAAACCCTGTAAAACCAAAGGGTTCCGAGGGCGTAGCAAAGAATGAGTCCGGCGGCGAGAGCGATAACGAGCCCCGTCTTGCGGGCTTTCATTTTCTCCGCGATAAAATAAGTAAGGCAGATAAGAAAAAAGCCCGTTATGTAGCCGCCCGTAGGTCCTGTGACAACCGCGATTCCTCCGCGAAAACCGGAAAAGACAGGCACACCGACCGCACCGATAAGCACATAGAGAGCAACGCTTGCCGTGCCTTTCGCCGCTCCGAGTGAAGTGAGCGCGAGAAAAACGCCGAAGGTCTGCAGGGTGAAGGGCACGGTGACGGGTATTGTCACAAAGGCGCAAACGCAGATAACCGCGGCCATAAGAGCAACCCCGGCTATGTCGTAGAGCTTTGATTTTTTCATAATCCGTCACCTTCTTTCATGCATAATAAGCGCCGGCAAGTTTTGACCTGCCGGCACATAAAAGCTTTTGTTCAATCAATAGAACAGCAAATCGTCGTAGGTGGGGAAGGGCCAGTATTCCTTGGCTGTGTACTTCTCCGCCTCATCGGCATACTTTCTGAGCTCGTCCATCTGCGGCAGAATTTCGTCACGGATGTATGCCGACATATCTCTCACATTATCAATGGCAATCGCTTTGTCCGTAAGGGAAGCAAGCTTCGCGGAATTCTCGTGGAGAGCGTCAATATCCGCACTGAGCATTGAAACAACGTTTTTCTCATATTTGCAGGGCACATCGCAGAATTTCGCTTTCTTGAGCGCGGCGGCGGAAACATCACCCGTGTATTTTTCGACGGCGGGGATAATCTGCCTGTTGACCATATCGGTCATAGTCTTTGCCTCGATAAGCACTGTCTTGCAGTAGTTTTCGAGCATTATGTCACAGCGCGATTCAAGCTCTACGAGCGAGAATACCTTGTGCGCGGCAAAGAGCGCCACATTCTTTTCGTCAAGCAGGTGCGGCATGCAGTCCGCAGTAGTCCTGTAGTTTGTGAGGCCTCTCGCCTCGGCTTCTTTAATCCAGTTCTCATCATAACCGTTGCCGTTGAAGATGATTCTTCTGTGGTCTGTTATGGTCTTCTTTATCATCGCGTGAAGGGATTCCTCGAAATTCTCAACATTTTCAAGGCGATCCGCGTAGATTTTGAGTGACTCCGCGACAGCGGTGTTGAGCATAATATTCGCGCAGGCGATGGAGTTTGCCGAGCCGAGCATACGGAATTCAAACTTGTTGCCGGTGAAAGCGAAGGGAGACGTGCGGTTGCGGTCCGTTGTGTCCTTGGGGAACTTGGGCAGCACATGCACGCCGAGACGCATAACGGTTTTTTCAGCGGCGTTATAGGGCCTGTCGTTTTCTATCGCATCAAGAATACCGTCAAGCTCCTCGCCGAGGAACATCGAAACAATAGCGGGAGGCGCTTCGTTTGCGCCGAGACGGTGGTCGTTGCCCGCGGTGGCAACGGAAATTCTCAGAAGATCCTGGTAATCGTCAACCGCCTTGATAACGGCGCAGAGGAAGAGCAGGAACTGAGCGTTTTCATAGGGCGTTTCGCCGGGTGAAAGCAGGTTTACGCCCGCGTCCGTGGCGATTGACCAGTTGTTGTGCTTGCCGCTGCCGTTAACGCCGTCAAAGGGCTTCTCGTGGAGGAGGCAGACAAGGTCGTGCCTGTCGGCAACCTTCTGCATAATCTCCATTGTGAGCTGATTGTGGTCGGTCGCGATATTGGTGGTGGTGTATATGGGAGCGAGCTCGTGCTGCGAGGGTGCAACCTCGTTATGCTCGGTTTTTGCGAGAATACCGAGCTTCCAGAGCTCCTCGTTGAGGTCTTTCATGTATGCGGCAACTCTCGGCTTGATTACTCCGAAATAGTGGTCGTCAAGCTCCTGTCCCTTGGAGGAAACGGAACCGAAAAGAGTTCTGCCGCAGAAAATGAGGTCTTTTCTCTGCTTATAAAGCTTCTTGTCGATAAGGAAATATTCCTGCTCGGGGCCTACGGATGAGCGCACGCACTTCGCCTCGGTGTTGCCGAAGAGACGCAGTATTCTGAGCGCCTGTTTGTTGAGCGCCTGCATGCTCCTGAGCAGAGGAGTTTTCTTGTCAAGCGCCTCACCCGTGTATGCGCAGAAAGCGGTGGGAATGCAGAGGGTATTATCTTTTATGAACGCAAATGAGGTGGGGTCCCAGGCCGTGTAGCCCCTCGCTTCGAATGTGGCTCTTATGCCGCCCGAGGGGAAGCTTGAAGCGTCGGGCTCGCCCTTGATGAGCTCCTTGCCCGAAAACTCCATGATTATTCTGCCGTCTGATGACGGGACTATAAAGCTGTCGTGCTTTTCGGCGGTAACTCCCGTGAGAGGCTGGAACCAATGGGTGTAGTGAGTGACGCCGTTTGAAATTGCCCAGTCCTTCATCGCCGACGCGACCGCGTTGGCAACGGAAATATCAAGACTTGCGCCCTCGTCTATCGTCCTTTTAAGGGTGCGGTAAACGTCTTCCGGCAGGTATTTTTTCATTACTCTGTCGTCAAAAACCAGACTTCCGAAATAATCGGTTACTGTTTCCATGGCTGAAACCTCCTTCTCTGAAAAGCAAAAACGGCAAGCGCACCCGAGGCAGTTTCCCCGCTACGCCTTTGCCGTTTGCTCGCCGTAATTGTACACTATTAACATAATAATGTCAATATTTTTTCTCAAAATGCTCAAAAACCGGAGTTTGTTTTTACTCCCCCATATCGGGAATTCTCGCATAGATTTCCGCCTTTTTGCCTCTCATCCACATCGCGGGGTCGAGAAGGAGTGTGAATCCCTCGCAATTCGGCGTGAACCATTCGTGCACGGACGCCTGAGGCAGACCGTAGGCGGAGAGTATGCAGGCGATAACTCCCGCGTGAGTGATGACCGCTACATCAAAGACGCCGCTTTTCATCATTCCGTCCGCGAGGCTTTCAAATGCCGCGCACACTCTTTTGCCGAATTCGGGGCTTGATTCGCCGAAGGGCGGGGCGTTTCTGCCCGCGAGCCAGCCGGCGAAATTCTCATTGTCGCGAAGCTCATCTGCCGTCTTGTTTTCAAACTCGCCGAAATTGCATTCGATGAGCCCGGGGAATTCCGTTGCCTCCTTATCGGGGTAGAGGATTTCCGCGGTTTCCTTGCATCTCTTAAGAGGCGAGGTGAAAACCGAAGCGGCATAGGGGTAGTTGTTTTCTTCGGCCATCTGCGCACAGCGCGCCCTCCCCTCCTCGGAAAGAGGAAGGTCGGTGTGGCCTACATATCTTCCCTCCCCGGCGCCTTCGCATTCGCCGTGCCGGATGAGGTGGATTTTATATGTTCTCATATCAAAGGATCGATTCGTAAAGGGCTATGTATTCCTTGGCGGACTTGCTCCAGCTGTTATCGCACTTGAGAGCTCTCTCGGTGAGAGTCCTGAAGAGGTCCTTGTCGTAAAACGCGCCGAGGGCTCTTCTTATCGCGTCAAGCATATCATAGGCGTCATAGCTCTTGAAGGTGAAGCCGTTGCCCTTGCCGTCGCCGCTGTCGGTGATGGTATCCTTGAGGCCGCCTGTCTCCCTGACTATAGGCAGTGAGCCGTAACGAAGGGCGACCATCTGCGAAAGGCCGCAGGGCTCGCTCTTTGAGGGCATAAGGAAGAGGTCTGAGCCGGCATAAATCTTTCTTGCGAGGTCGGGAACGAAACCTATCATAAGACCGACCTTGTCGGGGAAGGCGCCCTTAAGGGAGCGGAAGAATTCCTCATACTCCCAGTCGCCCGATCCGAGCACGATAAGCTGCATATCCGCCGCGGCGAGCTGATCCCACATTATCCTCTTTACGAGGTCGAATCCCTTGTGGGAAACGAGGCGTGAGATTATCGCCATTACGGGCACATCTTCCCTGACGGGAAGGTCAAATCTCTCCTGCAGGGCAGCTTTGCACTTCGCTTTGTTTGAGAAATCCTTCGCCGAATAATTGAACGGGATGTTCTTGTCCGTTTCGGGGTTGTAGTTGTCGGTGTCGATGCCGTTGAGAATACCGCTGAGCTTGTAGCTCCTCTCCTGCAGAATCGGGTGCAGACCGTGGCTGAACCACGGGTCGAGAATCTCATAGGCATAGGTGTTGCTCACGGTGGTAACCTTGTTGGCGCACTCGATGCCCGCCTTCATGAGGTTAAGGTCGCCGCCGAATTCAATGAGCGACATATGCTCCTCGCCGAGGCCGAAAACGTCGCCGAGAATTTCTTTGCCGTAAATGCCCTGATACTGGATATTGTGAATTGTGAACACGGTCTTTATGCCCGTGAAGCCCTCTCTCTGGGCGTACATTGTGCTGTAATAAAGGGGCACAAGAGCACTCTGCCAGTCATTGCAGTGGATGATGTCTGGCTTGAAATCAATGTACGGCAGAATTTCCAGCACGGCGCGTGAAAAGAAAGCGAACCTCTCGCCGTCGTCATAGTGACCGTAGAGGGTGTCTCTCTTGAAATAATATTCGTTGTCAATGAAATAATAGACAACGCCGTTATAAGTCGTTTCAAAAATGCCGCAATACTGCATGCGCCATGAAACGGGCACCATGATGTTGGTTATAAACTTCATATCCGCTCTCATCTCGTCGCTTATGCAGCCGTAGAGGGGCATAACCACGCGGCAGGCAACTTTACGCCTGCGCAGGGCGGCAGGCAGTGAGCCCGCAACGTCCGCAAGGCCGCCGCTCGCGGCAAACGGGAGAGCTTCGGATGCTACATACAGAACTTTCATATTGCTGACCTGTTCCTTCCTGATTTTATTGAGCGTTTGAATTCTCAGCGGAGGGCTCCGTCACGGGCTCCGCAACCTGCGAAACGACTGTAGGCAGCGTATTCGGCAGGCTTGAGGGCACGGTGATGGAGGGCAGTGTGATTGACGGGGGTTCGGTGGTGGTTGTCGGGGGTCTGTCAAGAGTTACAAGCTCGGTAATAACATTGCCGCGGATGTCTTTGATAGGCCTCTTGAAGACGGGGTCCGTTTTAGCGACATATGTGGTTTTCTGCACATATTCGGTGGTGGTCTCCGTCGTTGTTTCGGTAGCCGTTGTGCCGTCCTTTATTTCATTGCCGTTCTCGTCCGTTTCAACGGTGTAGGTTATGATGTTCACAACCGGTTCGCCGTTTTCATCGGTTACGGGTTCACCGTTTTCGTCTGTAACCGCCTCGGACTTGGTCATTTCAACATAATACTTCGTTTCCTTTGTTGTGGTGGCCTTTGTGGTGGTGGGCACATACGGATAACTGTGGTTGGAAGAAATACTCGGCTTAACATAATAGTTAATCATCGTGTAGTATTCAATTTCGCCGTCATCATTGACCGATGTCAGTTCAACCACTTCGGACACAAGCACTGTGCCGTCGGTTGTGGTATCGGCCGCCCTTGATGTGGAAATCACTCCCGTTTTCACGAGAACAACTATCGTCACAAGTATTACGGCCAGCGCGCCGACCGCGATGGTAATGATGTTCAGCGTCTTCCTTTTGTTAAGAGCCATATCGGTTTTCTCACTCTCGTATCAGATTACTATCCCCTTGCCTATATAAACCGGATAGTTTGGTGCGCCGCAAAGATTTTTACCCTTTCTCACTGTAACGTCCTTGTCTGCGATTATGCAGTCAATGGTGGCGTTATCTCCGATTACGGTATCCTGCATAATAATGGAGTTTCTGACCTTGGCGCCCTTGCCGATTTTAACTCCTCTGAACAGGATGCAGTTTTCAACCTCGCCCTCAATCTTGCAGCCGTCGGCTACAAGTGAATTGGTCGCCTTGGCGCTGATGCCGTAGATTGCCGGGGTTCTGTCGCCCGTCTTTGTGTAAACGGGTCTTTCCGGATCAAACAGGGCTTTTCTCACGTCCGCGTTAAGCAGGTCGAGGCTCGCTTCATAGTAAGACGAGATTGACTCAATCACTCTTACATATCCCTCGTGCCTGTAGCAGTATATATTGATGTTGCCCACATTTCTGACTATAAGCTCCTCAATGTCCGGTATTCTCTTGGCGTTTGCCTCGTGAAGAAGGCGCTCAAGCAGAGTTCTCTTGACGAGCATCACCCTGAGGGAATGGTCAACCGCCTGGCTGAAATAATCAATGTATTTCGCCTCGGTGATTTTGTCGTTTTCATCCGCGACATACTGCATGATATTGGGCAGATGAGGAGGCAGACCGTTTGCGGTGGCAATAACCATATCCGCGTTCTTTCTCACGGCGAATTTAAGCATTTCCTCGTAATTCAGGTCGGAGATAATGTTGCAGTCAGCCAGCAGAACATAATCCTTGCCTGAATCGCTGATGAAACCGATACTGCCGTAAAGGGCCTCCGCCTTACCGCTGAATATGCCCGCCGTGGGAGCGCTGAAAGGAGGAAGGAGCGTGAGGCCGTCCCTCTTTCTCGCGAGGTCCCATGAATTGCCGTTGCCTATGTGGTCCATAAGCGAGCGGTAGTTGCTGTTTGTGATAACGCCCACCTTTGTGATGCCCGCGTTTACCATATTGGAAAGCGGAAAATCTATAAGGCGGTAGCGGCCCGCGAAGGGCACCGAGCCCATTGTCCTGAGAGAGGTAAGCTCGGGCACGGCTTCATCGCTGGCATTTGAAAAGATGATGCCCAGAACATTGTTTACAGCCATTATTCCTTACCTCCCATATCTTCGTCTATCATGGCCTTGGGCGGTACAACCGCGCCTTTGCCTATGGTAACGCCGTGGCCTATGACCGCAACGCCCCAGTCGTCAATATTATCCATATCCTCGGGGCTGCTTCCTACAACCGCGCCCTCTTCGATAACGGCGTTTTCGGCCACTATCGAATACTGCACCGTCGCGCCCTTTTTAACGGTGGTGCCGGGCATAACGATTGAGTACTTGACGTTTGCGCCCTCCTCAACGGTAACATTCGCGAAAAGCACCGAAAAGTCGATATTGCCGCAAATCTCACAGCCCTCATTTATCATACTGTTTTCTATCTGTGCCTGCGCACCGGCAAAATGTGGCGGCGCGGCGGGAGATTTTGAATAAATTTTCCAGCTGTCGTCATCAAGGTCGAGGTCAACATTGGGGTTGAGAAGGTCGAGATTCGCGTCCCAAAGACTGTTGATTGTGCCGACATCCTTCCAGTAGCCGTCAAACTGATAAGCAAACATTCTTTCGCCGTTTGAGTGCATCGCGGGGATAACGTCGTGGCCGAAATCGTTGCCGGAATCCTCTTTTGCCTCGTCCTCAACGAGATACTTGTGCAGTTTCTTCCAGTTGAAGATGTAAACGCCCATTGAGGCCTTGTTGCTTCTGGGATTTTTGGGTTTCTCCTCAAACTCGGAGATGCTGCCGTCCTCATTGACTATCATGAGGCCGAATCTGCTTGCCTCCTCCCAGGGCACTTCAAGCATTGCGATAGTGCAGTCCGCGTTCTTCTCCTTGTGGTAATCAAGCATCTTCGCGTAATCCATCTTGTATATATGGTCGCCCGAGAGAATGAGCACATATTCGGGGTCATATCTTTCGATGAAGTTGATATTCTGATATATAGCGTTCGCCGTGCCTTTGTACCACTCGGTGCCCTTTATCTGCTGATAGGGGGAGAGGATGTGCACGCCGCCGTTAGCTCTGTCAAGGTCCCAGGGCTCGCCGTTGCCGATGTAATCATTAAGCTCGAGCGGCTGATACTGGGTGAGCACGCCTACGGTGTAAATGCCGGAGTTCACGCAGTTTGAGAGCGGGAAATCGATAATCCGGTATTTGCCGCCGTAGGGCACGGCAGGTTTGGCGATATTCTTTGTGAGTATGCCCAGACGGCTGCCCTGACCGCCTGCGAGAAGCATGGCAATGCATTCGGGTTTTCTTGCCATATTATAATTCCTCCTTTGCGGATTTCTTTCTTGAAGTGTTCTTTATGTACATACAACTGAGACCTTCCAGATCAAGCTCAATGCTGTATTCGTAGCCGTGCATCGGTACTTTGACCGCTTTGACCGACTTGCTTGTGCCGAGACCCTGTCCGCCGTATTCGGGTGAGGCGGATGAGAAAACGGGCCTGTATGTTCCGGGGCCGGGCACGCCGATTCTGTAGCCCGGGCGCATAACGTTTGTAAAGTTGCAGATTGCTATTATGCTGTTGCCCTTGCGGTCGCTTCGTGTGTAAGCCACAACGGAATTCGTGCTGTCGTCGCTCACTATCCACTTGAAGCCGTCCCAGCTGTAATCCTCTTCCCAGAAAGCGGGATTCGCGAGATAGAATTTATTGAGTGCTCTCACATAATTCTGAAGCTGTTTGTGCGCGTCGTAATCGAGGAGAAGCCAGTCAAGCCCCTGCTTGTAATTCCACTCGATAAACTGTCCGAATTCGCTGCCCATAAAGAGAAGTTTTTTGCCGGGGTGCGACATCATGTAGCCGAGGAACGAGCGCACTCCCGCGAATTTTTCTTCGTATGTGCCGGGCATTTTATTGATGAGCGAGCATTTGCCGTGCACCACCTCGTCGTGCGAGATGGGAAGCACGAAATTCTCGGAAAAGGCGTAGAAGAAGGAGAATGTGAGGCAGTCGTGATTGAACTTTCTGAAAATGCCGTCAAGCGCGAAATAACGCAGGCAGTCGTTCATCCAGCCCATATTCCACTTGAAGTTGAAGCCGAGGCCGCCGCTGAAGGTCGGCTTTGAAACCATAGGCCATGATGTGCTCTCCTCCGCAATCATAAGCACGTCGGGGTGCTCCCTGAATATCGCCTCGTTGAGCTTTCTTAAAAAGTCAACGGCCTCAAGATTTTCGCGCCCGCCGTATTTGTTCGCAATCCAGTGCCCGTCATCCCTGCCGTAGTCAAGGTAAAGCATGGAGGCGACGGCGTCAACGCGAAGGCCGTCTATATGGTATTTCTCAATCCAGAACATCGCGCTCGACATCAGGAAGGAGCGCACCTCGGATCTGCCGTAGTCAAACACTCTTGTGCCCCACTGATAGTGCTCACCCTTGCGCGGGTCGGGGTATTCATAGCAGGGAGTGCCGTCAAATTCATAAAGGCCGAAGGCGTCCTTGGGGAAATGCGCGGGCACCCAGTCAAGTATCACACCTATGCCCGCCTTGTGAGCCGTGTCCACAAGATAGGCAAAATCCTCGGGCGTGCCGTAGCGTGAGGTGGGGGCGAAATAGCCCGTCACCTGATAGCCCCACGAGCCGTCAAACGGATGCTCCATGACCGGCAGAAGCTCTATGTGTGTGTAGCCCATATCCTTGACGTATGGTACGAGCCGGTCGGCAAGCTCGCGGTAGGGCAGATTGTTGCCGTCTGCATAAGTCTGCCAGGAGCCCGCGTGCACCTCGTAAATATTTACGGGAGAGGAATAGATATCTTTTTCCTTGCGGCTCTTGAGCCAGGCCTTATCCGACCACTGAAACTCGGGCAGGTCGTAAAACTTAGATGCCGTGCCCGGCCTTGTTTCACAGTGAAACGCGTACGGGTCCGCCTTGTAGAATGAATGACCGTCCGGCGCGGTGATAAGATATTTGTAAGCATCGTAGCGCTTTGCGCCTTCAACTCTGCACTCCCACACGCCGTCGCTGATTTTCTGCATCGGAGCGTTTCCGGCCTGCCAGCCGTTGAAATCGCCCGCGACGCCGACCCACTGCGCGTTGGGAGCCCACACCCTGAAAACGGCGGAGCCGCCCTCGGAGTGAGAGCCAAGATATTCATATGCTTTTGCGTTTGTGCCCTCGTGGAAGAGATAGAGCGGCACATTCTCGGTTTTAGACATAAATGACCTCCGGTAGGCTATAATGTGCGCGATTATACAGTATATATTATAATATCCCATTTCGCTTGTTGCAAGTACCGCAGCGGGATTTTACCCCCAAACTTTTCAGCCTCTTTTTTGATGATAATAACGAAAATTATTACAAATTTGTAGTATTCGTTGACAAAGATTTTTCCTTTTGATAAGATACCCATAATAGGGTAAACCTACCTCTTTTTGCTAAAGGAGTTAACATATAATGATTAGTTCAGACTCACTCTGTATGGGCTGCATGCGCGAAATCGGCGCAGAGAAAAAATGCCCCCACTGCGGCTTTCATGTTGACACTGTTCAGCAGGCTCCGTTCCTGCCCGTGCGCACGGTTATAGCCAACAGATACCTTGTAGGCAGAGCTCTCGAAAGAAACGGCGAGGGCATTACTTATATCGGCTGGGATATCGCCGCGAAAAAAGCGGTGAACATCCGCGAGTTCAACCCCGCGGCAATCACCTCAAGGGCGGATTTCAACCCTAACCTGCAGGTTATGCTCGGCAACGAAGCGGCATTCGCCGAAATGCGCCGCTCGTTTGAGGAAATGTGGGCAAATCTCGCGACTCTCAGCGGCCTTTCCGCTCTCATAAACGTAACTGGCGTGCTCGAGGATTACGGCACATCATTCGCCGTCTATGACCACTTTGACGGCATATCCTTAAGAGATTTCCTCCTCAGGAGCAAAACGGGCTACATCCCTTGGGAAAAGGCGAGACAGCTTCTTATGCCCACGCTCTCAACTTTGGGCACCCTTCACAAAAACGGCATAATCCACCGCGGCATCTCCCCCTCCACCCTCGTTATCGGCGAAGACGGCAAAATCAAAATAACCGGCTTCTCCATCGGTGAAGTGAGATGCACGGGAGGCAAGCTCAACCCCCAGATTTTTGACGGCTACGCGGCGCTCGAGCAATACAGCGCGGACGCTCAGCAGGGCCCGTGGACAGATATATACGCATTCGCCGCGGTGCTCTACAGAGCGCTTATCGGCTCGGACCCCATCCCCTCGAGGGAGAGAGCGGTAAACGACCGGCTCATGGTGCCCGGCAAATTCGCCGAGGCCCTGCCCGCATACGTTATCAACGGCCTTATAAACGCCCTGCAGATTCAGCCGAATGACAGGACGAGGACTGTTGAGCAGCTCAGAGCGGAGCTTTCCGCTTCACCCGTTGCCACCGCCTCGGGCGTTGAATACAACAGGCAGCAGGCGCAGAAAAACGCCACCGCTTCCGCGGGCGGCAAAAAGAAGAAAAAGATGAGCGCGGGAGCCGTAATCGGCCTTACCGCAGGCATCATCGCTTTTGTCGGCATCGCCGTATGCGCAGTGCTTGCCCTGACAGTTTTCAAGGACAGAATCGTACTGCCCGGCAAGGAGACGACGACCGCCGTTGAAGACGCGGAGATGACCGCTGTGCCGAATTTCATCGGCAGAAGCTACTACGACATTGAGTCAAACCCCGTTTTTAACAGCAATCTCAAAATTAAAGCCCAGGAAATATACAGCTCCGATGTCAACTCCGGTTACGTTATCACCCAGAGCATCGACCCCGACACCATGGTCAGCAAGGGCACCGAAATTGTGCTCTATGTAAGCAAGGGCAAAGAGAAGATTGTGCTGCCCGACGTTACGGGCGCCAACTACGACGAGGCCTATGCCCGCCTTACCGAGCTCGGCTTTGATGTTGTGAAATCCGAAACCACCGTCGGCAACTACAAAGACGGCGAGGTCATAATGGTTTCACTCACCGAAAATCAGTCCTATGACGTAGGCACAAAGGTAACGCTCAGGGTTTATGTCTCCCCCACCACCACAACCCAGGAGGAGCGCACCCGCTCAGGCTACTTTGATGAAACCACAACAATGCGTGAGACCGAGCCGGCTTCAGAGGAACCCGCCCCGACGGAAAGCACACCCGAAGAGCCCGAAACCTCCGCCCTCACAGAGGAATAAAAGCTTATAAAACGTGCCGTGAGAAAAATCTCGCGGCATTTTCTTTGCGTAATAATCCCAAAGTTTACATTTAGGTCATTGAATTTTATCTGTTTATATGGTAAAGTAAATGGACTTTTGTATGAAATCCGCGGAAAAGAGGCGATGAATTATGCAGGCTTTCTTTCAGGCTATCATATCCTTTATTATGGCGTTTCTGTCAATTTTCAATCTTTTCGGCAACAAAGAGCCGGAAACGACCATGACTCAGGTAGGCGTTGTGCCCGCATTTGCAAACGTCAAAACAGTTGAAGGCGGCTGTACCGACGGCACCTATATTTATCAGACGCTCATTGATGCCAAAGCGGAGGACGGAGCCGTGCCCTGCCGCATAGTCAAGATAGCGGCGGCCACGATGAAAACCGTTATGGTGTCCGAGGAGCTGAATATCGACCACGCAAACGACATCACATATAACAGCAAAACAAAAGAGCTGATTGTGTGCAATAATAAACCCAACTACACAACGCTCACTTTTGTAAATCCCGATACACTTGAAATTACGGGCACAAGGCAGATAACCTCCCCTGTTTATTCCGTTGTATATGTCGGCAGCAGCGATTTCTATTACGCCGGCATTTCAAGGACCTACACCGTGGTCGAGATGGATGCGAATTTCAATGTCACGGGCGAATTCGGCATGGTTGACAACGGCTACACAAGGCAGACCCTCGACACCGACGGGCAGTACATCTACGCCGTTTACTATCAGGAAAACTCCATTTATAAATATGACACGGGCGGAAATTATATAGGCAAATGCAAACTGCCCGTCGCCGAAAACGAGGCGGAAAACATCTTCTTCATCGGCAACACAATGTATGTCACCTATAACCTCCTCAGCGCCGACGCAAACGGCGAAACCGGCGGCATCATTTACAAACTCGAAAACGCGAAATACGAGAAATAATCCTTTTATATAACAGCAAACCGGCCTTCTCATCGGAAGACCGGTTTAATTAATTCTTTTCAGTCTATGCTGCTGATTTCGAGGGAGCCGTCACGGCCGCTTTCCGTTACTGCGTAGGTGTGAGTGATGCCTGCAGAGTCAGTGTAAGAGATGCCGTTATTCGGCAAAGTGCCTCTGAAAAGCAGAGTGATGACGAGAGTGCGATCGAGGGTATCGAGCGAGTAGATTTCCTCTTTCGCTATGTCAAATCCGTCGCCGTTGTCCTTCTCCGTGTATTCAAGTGAAAGAATTTTGAAATCCTTCAGCGGTTCATCCGGGATGATCGCGACATCGGATGCGTAGTAGCTGTCGGAGGCGGAGAATTCGGGGGCGCCCGCATTATCGAGGTCCTTTTTCCACATAAGCTTCACCGCGGGTTTGTCATACTTTATGCCCGGCTCAGCGAGCTGTGAGGCCGGAACATAACCGTCTATGTCGCCGCAGGAAATCTCAGCGTATGAGCTGTCGTTTTTCTCAACGTTTACCATAACGCCGTCCGGCAGGGCGTTAACTATTTCGCCGTTTTCGGTGTCTGTCATAACATAGGCGAAGCCTTCCGCGGACGAGGATGAAATCACGGCAAAATCTTTGCTCTCATAGGGGTCGTCTTTATACTCGAATTTGCATTTTTCTCTTTCGGACCATTTGAGAATGTCATCGTCATTAAAGAAGAAATTGCCCGTGCAGTCCTTTGATATTACCTCGGCGGCGGGTATGCCCTCGTCGTTGAGAAAAATCTCATACTCCATACCGGTGTAGTCCATTTTATCGGTCCCGGCGTTGTAAGTGCCGATGAATGACCAGCAGACGCTGCTCAGCTCACTGGTTTTCCAGCGGATTGAAATATCATAATAGTTACCGCCGATATGTGAGATTACCATATTGCATCTGCCGCCGCTGTATCTGTCACGCCATGTTGCGGTGAATTTGTTTCCTTCGGCGTTTTCATAGTAGTTTTCGTCGGGCGTGAATGCGGTTGTCCGGGCTTCTGCTGACGTTTCGGGCGCGGACGAGGTTGAATCCTGCGCGTCCGCCTGTGTTGCCGGCTCGATTTTGCCGACACAGCCCGTCATGCAAAGGCATACGAAAAGGAAGGCGAGAAGAAGCGAGGCGGATTTTAATATCCTGCTGTTTTTATTCAAAACATCATCTCCGTGACAAGTTTATTACATTAATCAGCTGTATATCGCGACGAAGCAGTCGCTTATATCCTGGGAGCCGGCCGCTCCCGGTTGCACGGAGGCGTATTGACATTTGCCGTCAAACCATCCGTCTGTTGATGCGGATATACCGCCTATGAACAGGTAATTGTTTGTGACGCTCATTGCGTTCACTCTGTCGTTTTCTGAGCCGCCGAAATTAATCATCTGAAGCTGTCTGCTTCCGTCGGATGAAATTACATCGGCAAAGCCGTCAAAGCCGCCGTGATTCGCAGAGAATTCTCTTGTACGCGAGTCGGAATACCCGCCCGCGACAAAGTTGTTGCCGACCTTAGCGACGCTTGTGATGAAGTCATCACCCGCGCCCGAAACGGACCTGTGCCATGAGAGCTTGCCGTCGGTTGAAAACCTGAAAACAAAACTGTCTGTGCCGCCCGAGGCGGTGATGCCGTCAAGCGTGCCGCCGAGGTTTGAGCCTGCGACCGCGCCGTTTCTGAAGGTGTAACCGCCCACGATGCATCCGCCCGAGGAATCTGCGCCTACATAATTGAAATTGTCTCTGCCCTCGGAAGCGAGCACATAATACCACTGAAGTATACCTAAACCGTTATATTTGAGCAAAACATTGTCGAGCGAGCCGTTAATAAGGCCGTCAAACGCGGAGTAGTTGCCCGTAACGGCGTCTGTGTTGAGAATGACGAAGATGTTATTGCTTCCGTCAACGGAAACTTCGGTCACCTCGCTCGCGCCCTCGCCGAAGAAGGTCTTTCTCCACATAAGGGTGCCCTCTGTATCGCCTGTTTCGGCGTTTACCGTGAGCTTGTATCTCATAAGGAACGCGCCGGTCGAGCCGAAGAAATCCGTGCCGGCGAAGTCGCCGTCAATACTGTTTGTCTTGCCACCCGCAACAAAGCCGTTCGCTGTGGCGGAGATTGAATTGAATTCAACATTGTTTGAGCCTTCGAGCGAGGTTTGCCACACGAGCTCAAGATCTGAATCATACGCGGCGGCAAAAGCCGTGGTTTTAACATTCTGGTTGCCGCTTGAATATGTGTATCCGCAGATAACCGCCCCGCCGTTCCTGAGAGCGCAAACATCGCTCACGTGCACGGCAAGAGAGCTGTCGGCATAAAACGCCACATTGATAAGGTTTCCGGAGGTGTCGAATTTTCCGATGAAGCCGTAGGGATAGCGTGATGAAACAGCGCCGGCGAAATCGCCGTCCGCCTTGTTTGAAACGCCGCACACAAAGGTGACGCCGCTGCGGCTGTCGGTGCCCGTAACCCTGTCAAGGGCTGTGCTGCCGAATGACGCGGAGTAAACTTCCGAAACCGCGGGTGAGGCGGTGAGAAGCTCCGGCTCAAAGGATTTGAAACCGGGTGTATCGTTACCCGGAACATTCTCCGTAATCTGAGGCCCCGGCATAAGCGACAGGCTGAAAAGAAAAGCGGTTATTAAAGAAATCAGAGATTTTATCAGCGCCATAAGCCCTGCCTCCTTCCTGATATTTTGCCGAAAAAGATTAATAATGTGTGCAATTATGCATAATAATAGTAGCATATAATTTATGTTAAATCAATTAATTTATTGTTAATTATACGGCTTTTCGTTTCAAAACTATTGTTTTTTGCCTGTTAAAATGATAGAATATCATGAAATATTATGCAGTGTAATCTGCCTTGACCGGAGGAAAGGGACATGAAGCCCATAACGCTGAAAAGCGAACCGTACATATCCGATGAGGAGCTCAGAAACGCTCTTGCCGCCTCTCTTGAGGGCAAAGAGATCAAAAAAGTGCTTCTGCTTCCGCCCGACTATACAAGAATGTATTCGGGCGCGGGCAGAATAACGCGCATATATTACAATATGCTCAAGGACTCCTGTCAGGTGGACATTATGCCCGCCCTCGGCACACACGAGCCGATGACGCGCGAAGAGTGCAGGGCGTTTTTCAGCGAGGATGTGCCGTTTGAGAATATTATCGTGCACAACTGGCGCAAAGACGTAGTTAAAATCGGAGAGGTTCCCGGCGAATATGTCGCAGAGGTTTCCGAAGGGCTTGTAAAAGACAAGATTGATGTCGAGGTAAACCGCATCATAGTTCAGGGCGGCTATGACCTCATAATCTCAATCGGGCAGGTTGTGCCTCACGAAGTGGTGGGCATGGCAAACTACTCAAAGAATATTTTCGTCGGCTGCGGCGGCAGCAGTATGATTAACTCCTCTCACATGCTCGGCGCTTTTTACGGCATGGAGAGAATAATGGGCAGGGATTTTTCGCCCGTGCGCAAGGTGTTTGACTACGCTCACGAGAATTTCCTCAAAGATGTGCCCCTTATGTTTGTGCTCACCGTCACAACAAATTCGGGTGACGAAACCTACATTCACGGCCTTTTCATCGGTGACAAGAGAGACTCCTTTGAGCAGGCGGTCGCCTTAAGCAGAGAGATAAATCTCACCTATGTCGATGAGCCGTTTAAGAAAGCCGTTGTTTATCTTGACGGCAGGGAATTCAAAAGCACGTGGCTCGGCAACAAGGCCGTTTACAGAACGAGAATGGCGATGGCCCCGGGCGGCGAGCTGATTATCCTCGCTCCCGAGGTGCGCAAATTCGGTGAGGATGACGAAAACGACAGGCTGATAAGAAAATACGGATACGTGGGCAGAGAAAAAATTCTTGAGCTCACGGCGGCAAACGAAGACCTCAAGGCAAACCTTTCCGTCGCGGCGCATCTGATTCACGGCTCGTCCGACGGCAAGTTTAAAATCACCTACTGCACAAGGCGTCTCACGGAAGAAGAGGTTAGGGGCGCGGGTTTTGAATATATGCCCTATGACGAGGCGGCAAAGATATACGACCCGGCAAAACTCACGGACGGCTATCACGAAATCGGGGGCGAAAAGGTGTTTTATATCAGCAACCCCGCGCTCGGACTGTGGACAGTAAGGTGAAGGAGTAAACAATGGAAAGATACATAGATTTACACACACATTCGGTTAAATCTGACGGCTCAATGACGCCCGCCGAGGTTGTGAGGGAAGCGAAAAAAGCGGGGCTTGCCGCAATCGCGCTCTCGGACCACGACTCGATTGAAGGTGTCAAAGAGGCGATGGCGGAGGGCGAAAAAATCGGTGT
This sequence comes from Ruminococcaceae bacterium UBA1236, assembly GCA_002309055.1. Lineage (GTDB taxonomy): Bacteria > Bacillota > Clostridia > Oscillospirales > Acutalibacteraceae > CAG-177. The sequence goes on along the minus strand of DBWO01000046.1, from coordinate 90,628 downwards.
TGAGGTTGTGCCCGCGATAGAGTTTTCCGTGCAGAGTGCGACTGAAACGCACATCCTCGCCTACTACCTCGATATTGACAACCCGAAGCTTCTCAAAACGCTTGAGGAGTGCAGGGAGACAAGAAACTTCAGAAACGAGGAAACCTGCCGCCTTCTCAACGAGCTCGGTTTTGATGTAACAATGGACGAGGCGAGAGCGATTGCTCCCAACGGAATAATCGGCAGGGCGCATTTCGCGAGAATCCTTATGGAGAAGGGCTACGTCTCAAGCGTGAAAGAGGGCTTCAAACTCTATCTTGAAAACGGCAAGGCGGCCTACTGCGGCGTGCAGAGGCTCGAGGCCGGCGAAACGGTTGAGCTTATTAAGGAGTGCGGAGGCCTCAGCTTTGTGGCTCACCTGCACCTTATCAAAATGGAGGATGAACCTTTAAAGGAATTTCTCACCGGTCTCAAGGCGCACGGCCTTAACGGCGTGGAGGGTTACTACACGGAATATACTCCCGAAATGCAGGAAAAATATCAGGCGATGGCAAAAGAGCTCGGGCTGATGATTTCCGGCGGCACGGATTTCCACGCGGCAATGAAACCCCACATAAGCATAGGCACGGGCACGGGAAACCTCAGAATCCCGTATTCGGTGCTTGAAGAAATAAAAAAAGCAAAGGAGAAACTCGGATGAAAAAATCGGATATAGGCCTCATCGGTCTCGCGGTTATGGGCGAAAATCTTGTTATGAATATGGAGAGCAAGGGCTTCACCGTAACGGTTTACAACAGAACGGCAGAAAAAGTTGAAAAATTCATAAACGGCAGAGCAAAGGGCAAAAACATCGTCGGCGCCTACTCCCTTGAGGAGCTTGTGTCAACGCTCGAAAAGCCCCGCAAGGTTATGATGATGATAAAGGCCGGTCAGGCCGTTGACGATATGATAAATCAGCTCGTACCCCTGCTTGAGGAGGGCGACATCATTATCGACGGCGGCAACAGCCATTTCCCCGACACCGCAAGGCGCACCGCTTTTGTCGAGAGCAAAGGCCTGCTTTACATCGGCACGGGTGTTTCCGGCGGCGAAGAGGGCGCGCTCAAGGGCCCGAGCATGATGCCCGGCGGCTCACCCGCCGCGTGGGAGAGCGTAAAGCCTATATTCCAGAGCATCTGCGCGAAGGTTGAGGACGGCACTCCCTGCTGTGACTGGGTCGGCGAAAACGGCGCGGGTCACTTTGTTAAGATGGTGCATAACGGCATCGAATACGGCGATATGCAGCTTATCTGCGAAGCGTATCAGCTTATGAGAGACCTGCTCGGCATGAGCGCGGACGAAATGCATGAAGTATTCGCGAAATGGAATACCGAGGAACTTGACAGCTACCTTATTGAAATCACGAGAGATATTCTCGCATATAAAGATGAGGACGGCAAACCCATAGTTGATAAAATCCTTGATACCGCAGGCCAGAAGGGCACCGGTAAGTGGACAGGTATAGCCGCTCTTGACGAGGGTATCCCCCTCACTCTTATCGGCGAGGCTGTATTCTCACGCTGCCTCTCTGCCATGAAAGAGGAGAGAGTCGGAGCATCAAAGGTGCTTTCGGGCCCCGCTCCCGTGTTTGAGGGCGACAAAGCGAAGTTTATTGACGACATCAAAAACGCGCTGTTTGCCTCAAAGATTGTTTCATACGCGCAGGGTTACACCCTTATGCGCTCCGCCGCAAAAACCTACGGCTGGAATCTCAATTACGGCGGCATCGCCCTTATGTGGCGCGGCGGCTGTATCATAAGAAGCGTATTCCTCGGCAAGATTAAAGAGGCTTACGATAATAATCCCGCTCTCACAAACCTGCTGCTTGACCCCTATTTCAAGGGCGTTATGGACACGGCTCAGGCCGGCTGGAGGCGCGTTTGCGCCGCGGCGCTCACAAACGGCATTCCCCTGCCCGCGATGACCGCAGCTCTCGGCTACTACGACGGCTACCGCTGTGAGAATCTGCCGGCTAACCTGCTTCAGGCGCAGAGAGACTATTTCGGCGCTCACACTTATGAGAGAACAGACAGACCCAGAGGAGAATTTTTCCACACCAACTGGACGGGCGAGGGCGGAAACACCGCAGCCACACAGTACAACGCGTAAGGAGAAAAGAAATGGAACTGAAATTAAGAGATAACTACACCTGGGCAATGGTCGTGCCCACAAGCATGGGCGTTCGCATCTGCCCGGCAGAGGGTCAGCCGGTTGCTTCCGGCAACATTTTCAGAATGCAGGCTACCTCGGCGGAAACCAACGTAGCTTCAATCTCGTCTTATCTCGGCCTTCCCGTCAAGGTGCTCACCACCTTTGTCAAGGACAGCCAGATTGCCGCTTTCATCAAGCAGGATTTAAGGGCGAGAGGCATGGTCTTTGAAGGTAAAGACGTTGAGAAGGGCGGCCCGTGGGGCTACCGCCACCAGTTTAATATAGCGGACAGCGGCTGCGGCTCCAGAGGCCCCAGAGTTGAAAACGACAGAGCGGGCGAAGTGGGCAGAACGCTTAACATAGCCGACTTTGACGTTGACAGAATATTCGGCGAGGAGGGCGTAGGTGTTCTTCACCTTTCCGGCCTTATTGCCGCGCTTTCACCCGATACGGGCAGATTCTGCCTCGAAATCGCGAGAGCCGCTAAAAAATACGGCACTCTCATTTCATTCGATCTTAACTACAGAGCTACTTTCTGGAAGGGCAGGGAGCAGGAGCTCTCTGAGATTTTCTCGGAAATAGCAGGTAACGCGGATATCCTTGTGGGCAATGAGGAAGATTTCCAGCTCTGCCTCGGCATTCAGGGCCCCGAAGCGGGCGGCAAGGACCTCGGCGCTAAAATAGACTCTTTCAAAGAGATGATAGGCAGAGTCAGGCAGGCATACCCCGGCGCGAGCGTTTTTGCGACCACATTAAGGCAGGTTGTAAACGCCAACGAGCATCAGTGGGGCGCCATAATGCTTGCCGGTGACGAATGGCAGGTTGTTGAGCCCAGATCCATCAGAGTGCTTGACCGTATAGGCGGCGGCGACGGCTTTGTGGGCGGCCTGCTCTACGCAATTATAAAGGGCTGGGAGAGCGAAAAATGGATACAGTTCGGCTGGGCAAGCGGCGCTCTCGCAACCACATTTCTCACTGACTACGCTCAGCCGGCGGATGAAGACATGGTATGGAGTGTCTGGTCCGGCAACGCGAGAGTCAAGAGATAACACATTTTTATTTTCGGAAAGGAGTTAATCCTGTATGGATGACCCCGGGTCTATTATGACCATAGCGCTTAAACTTATTCTTTTGCTTGTGCTCATCCTCATAAACGCGTTTTTTGCGATGAGCGAGATAGCAATCATTTCACTTAATGACAGCAAAATCAAAAAACTTGCCGAAGAAGGCGACAAGAAAGCCGCGCAGATAGCGAAACTGACGCAGGACCCGAGCAGATTTCTCTCGACAATCCAGATAGGCGTCACTCTCGCCGGCTTTCTGACCTCGGCGTCGGCATCGGCGTCTTTCGCCGCGCTGATCACGAACGCGGTTGTGAAAAGATGGCCGTCGGTTTCGGCGGGGCTTATAAGCGCCCTTTCGGTTATCGTTATCACAATCATTATTTCATATTTTTCACTTGTTCTCGGCGAGCTCGCCCCCAAAAGGATAGCAATGCAGATACCGGAAAAAATATCCTACAGGGTCGTGGGCGTTCTGCTTGCGTTCGCGGGGCTCACCAAGCCTTTCGTGCGGTTTCTCTCCGCCTCAACAAACGGTGTTGTGCGCCTGTTCGGATTTGACCCCGACGCGGACAGAGAAAACGTGACGGAAGAAGAAATCCGTATGATGGTTGATGTCGGCGAAGAAACGGGCGTTATAGAGAACAGCCAGGCGGAGATGATAGACAACATCTTTGAGTTTGACGACCTTAACGCGGGCGATGTTATGACTCACCGCACCGAGATGGTGGCGGTTGACGTGACAAGCTCGCTCGAGGATGTCGCGGACCTCTGCGTAGAAAACGGCTACTCGAGAATTCCCGTTTACAAAGGCGACCCCGACAACATAGTCGGTGTGCTTTACGCGAAGGATCTGCTCCATTACGTAGGCAAGAAAATCCCGAAGGAGCTTACTATCGAGAGCGTTATGCGTAAGCCCCTCTATGTGGCGGAAACGCAGGCGTGCTTTGATATTTTCAGGCAGATGAACGAAAGCCGCACGCAGTTTGCCGTGGTTGTTGATGAATACGGCGGCACAGCGGGCATAGTAACGATAGAGGACGTGCTCGAGTCAATCGTAGGCAACATCCGCGATGAATATGACGACGATGAAGAAGAGGATATAGTGCAGATAAACGAAACCACATTCAATGTGGACGGCACTACATCCGTTGAAGAAATAGAGGAGCTTACGGGCGTTACCCTGCCCGAAGGCGACTATGACACGCTTGCCGGCTTTCTTATCAGCAAGCTCGGCTATCTGCCCGACGAGGGCGCCGAGCTGCCGATTGAAATTGATTTTGAAAACCTGCATTTCACCATTCTCACACTTGAGGACCGCCGTATTGACGACATCAAGGTTGAGATTCTGCCGCGCGAAGAAGCGGAGGAAGAATAATATGAAAAAAGCTTTATTCCGCGCCCTCGCGCTTATTCTTACAGGAGTGCTTATGCTTACAATCTTTTCCGCATGCTCGTCACAGAAATACAAGCTCGATTTCGCCGGGCAGGAAAGCAATTTCAAGGGCGCGAAAAGCGCCTATAAAGAGGGCGAGAAAGTAACGCTTTATTTCCCCTTCATAGCTACCGACACAGACTATTCGTTTTATGTTGACGGTGAAAGGGTTAACCCCGGCTATGAAGAGGACAAGGGATATGTGATTGAATTCACGATGCCGGCCCACGATGTAACGGTCGGTTACAGCAGCGTAAACAGTATGCTCGCTCTCGAAGGTTACGAAACCGAATGATACCGAACTTCCGGAGGCATATATATGAGGTTATATAAAAATAAAACACTGCGCGCCGCGGCGGCACTCATAACCGTTTTTGCGCTCGCCTTCGGGCTGAGCGGATGTTTCCCGTTTGATTCGGCGAAAGAGACAACCGGAGAGCAGAGCGAAACGATATCACCCGAAAGCATTCCCGAAACGGAAACGTTTTTCACAGCCGCTGATGAAACCGTTACGGATATAACGGAAGACAGCGGAATAATCACTTCAACCGAAGAAACAAGCACGGCGTTTGCCGAACTCACATCGGCCATCACCACGGCCGCGACCACTGCGGCTCCGTCAACAACTGCCGCGGCAACGACAAAGGCGGCAACGACGACCAAAGCCGCGACAACAACGACAAAAGCCGTGACCACGACAAAATCCGGGGCGACACGGGTTAATGTTACGTCAACAACCGCTGCTGCAACAAAAGCGACAACGGCGGCGCCCGCCACAACAAAGAAGGCGGCAATAACCTCGTCCTTCAAAAACCGTTTCTGCTACACGCTTCTGAACTCCCGCGAAAGAGAGGCTTACAGCACACTTTACAACTCGGCCGCTTCGGGCGGCAACACCTTCTCAATGAGGGTGCCCGAAGCCGATTTCATTATGGACGAGCTCGAGAGAGCAATATACGGCTTCTGCTACGACTTCCCCGAATACTGCCGCTTTGACCGCTCCTTCTCCGTCAAATACTCAAACGCCGAAGGCTACACAAGCTACACAGCCAAGGTGAATCTCTGCAGCTTCTGCGGCTCGGGCAACGGCAGTGAATACGAGAGTACTCTCGCCGCTAAGGCGAAGCAGGTCGCTTCGGCGGCAGGCGCGTATTCAAGCGACTTCGACCGCATAAAATATGTTCACGATTATCTTTGCGATAACGCTAAATACAATACCGCCTCCTATTTCGGCTCTCTCACGGGCCCGGATTATCAGCTCGCTCACTGCGCCTACGGCGCTCTCATAAACGGCAGGGCCGTGTGCGACGGCTACGCAAACGCGTTTGTCTATATCATGCACGAGCTCGGTTATGAGTGCGGTCAGGTAACCGGCAAGAGCCAGGGGCAGAATCACGCCTGGAATATCATAAAAGTCGGCGGCGAATATTACTATATGGATGTCACATGGGATGACGGCGACGGCTCGGGCACAAGCTACGAATATTTCTGCATACCCAAGAGCCGTATGTCAAAGGATCACAAATTTGACACACTTTACGCCTACCCCGACGCGACCTCCGAATCGCTCAGTTTCTTTAAGCATATCGGATGTGAAATGGATTCATACGACTACGACACAGCAGCCGCGATAATCGACAAGCAGAAGGATAACAAGGTCATCTTCCTCAAATTCACCAACGCCGAGACATATAAGGCCGCGATGAATGATTTATCCCGCCTTTCGGACTGCATCAGGAAGATAACGGGCAGAAACACTGTTAAGTATAATAACAGCTCAGCGGGCAATCTTATCAAGTTTTACACCTGATTTTTTGTTCCGTTTGTAAAAACACAGGGCAAAAGTTGAATAACTGTGAGCAACATTAATAAAAATTCAGCTCCCGTATTGACAACAGAATGAATTTGTTGTAGTCTAATTGCAACAGGACAAAGGGGTCTCCGCTTCGGGCGGAGGCCCCTCTTTTTTGTTGTTTATATTTTACCAAACGGACAACGGCGTCTTTTGTGCAGCGGCACAAGAGGCGCCTTCTGCGTTTTAAGGAGGGATGTATGTGGGCAGGCTTGAAAATATGAAAGCGGAGAGCTCCGGCTTAAATGCGCCGGAAAAGCGGGAAGGCCCCGGTAATAATAATTATTCAGATACATCCGCATTCGTAAGAAATCATTAACATATATTCAAGGAGGAAAATAAAATGAGCAGACTCACAAAAGAAGACATACTCAAGAGCGCAAAGGAAAACGGCGTTGAATTCGTAAGACTTCAGTTTACGGACCTTTTCGGCATTATGAAAAATGTGGCAATCACCGTGTCGCAGCTTGAAAAGGCGCTTGACAACGAAATAATGTTTGACGGCTCGTCCGTTGACGGTTTCGCAAGAATTGATGAGAGCGATATGTATCTTCACCCGGATTACGACACCTGGGCGATAGTCCCCTGGAGAAAGCATCAGCAGATTCAGACGGGCAGGCTCATCTGCTCCGTATATAAATCGGATAACAAAACCCCGTTTGAGGGCGACCCCAGAAACATCCTTATCAGAGTGATGGATGAGGCGAAAAAACTCGGCTACGGCTTCAATGTGGGCCCCGAGTGCGAATTCTTCCTTTTCAAGCTTGATGAAAAAGGCAAGCCCACCCTTGAAACGGGCGACGAAGCAGGATACTTTGACCTGAACCCCATCGACCACGGCGAAAACTGCCGCCGCGACATCTGCCTTGCGCTTGAAGATATGGGCTACACGATTGAGGCTTCTCATCACGAGGTTGCCGAAGGTCAGCACGAGATAGACTTCCAGTTCGGCGACGGCCTTCTCACCGCGGACAGAGTTATGACTTTCAAGCACGTTGTAAAGACTTATGCCACAAAGCACGGCCTTCACGCGACCTTTATGCCTAAACCCATTTACGGCATCAACGGCTCGGGCATGCACACCAATATGAGCCTTTATGATGTGAACACGGGCAAAAACATTTTTGATGACCCCGAAGGCGACCTCGGTCTTTCAAAAGAAGCTTATTCATTTATCGCCGGCATTATGGAGCATATCAAGGGCATAGCCGTTTTCTCAAACCCCACCGTAAACTCTTATAAGAGACTCGTTCCCGGCTACGAAGCTCCCAGTTACCTTGTGTGGAGCACCTCAAACCGCTCCTGCCTTATCAGAATACCCGCGAGCAGAGGCAAGGGAACCAGAGTTGAGCTCAGATGCCCCGACCCGACCTGCAACCCCTATCTTGAAATGGCGCTTTGCCTTGCCGCAGGCCTTGACGGCATCAAGAGAGGCCTCACGCCCAAGCCCTCCTGCGATGAAAACGTGTTTGTTCTTACCGAAAAAGAGCTTGCACAGAAGGGCATCGACTGCCTGCCCGGCACACTTGAAGAAGCAATTCAGGCGGCCGAGGATGACAGCTTTGTCGCTTCCGTCATAGGCGAGCAGGCCTTCAAGAACTACATCAGCGGCAAGAAGGCCGAGTGGGATGAGTACAGAACAAAGGTAAGCCAGTGGGAAATTGATAAATATATGATTAACTATTAATTTGCTTTCAGGCAGATGAGCATATAAACTCACTGCTTGGCTCCTTTTAGCAGGGAATGCTCTCTGTTCAGCGGGGAGCATTCCCGGTGTTTTTAAGATTTTTGGAGGAAAGAAATGGAATATACAACAACCTCCCTTGTTTCGCAGGGCATCTTTGATGTCTGGTTCCTGATAGGCGCCGCCCTGGTTTTCTTTATGCAGTGCGGCTTCGCTATGGTGGAAAGCGGATTTACAAGGGCTAAAAATGCGGGAAACATCATAATGAAAAACCTGATGGATTTCTGCATCGGCGCGGTTATGTTCGTGCTGCTCGGCTTCGGCCTTATGATGGGCGAGGAGTGCCTCGGCGGTTTTATCGGAATGCCGACACTCGGAGTTTTCACCGATTACGCGCACTTTGACTGGTCAAACTTCGTTTTCAACCTCGTCTTCTGCGCGACAGCGGCAACGATAGTTTCAGGCGCTATGGCGGAGAGAACGAAATTCTCATCCTACTGCATTTACTCGGCGGTCATCTCCGCCGTGGTTTATCCCGTTGAAGCAGGCTGGGTGTGGAACGGCGAGGGCTGGCTCGCAAAACTCGGCTTCCACGATTTCGCAGGCTCAACGGCAATTCACATGGTCGGCGGTATCGCGGCGTTTATAGGCGCGGCAATCCTCGGCCCCCGTATAGGAAAGTACAAGACTGACAAGGCGACAGGCAAAAAAATTGCCAAAGCGATTCCCGGCCACAACCTCACGGTGGGCGCTCTCGGCGTATTCATCCTGTGGTTTGCCTGGTACGGCTTTAACGGCGCGGCGGCGAAAAGCGCCGGTCAGCTCGCTTCAATCTTCCTTACAACAACTCTCGCGCCGTCAATAGCGACTGTTGTCACAATGATATTCACCTGGGTAAAGGACGGTAAACCCGATGTTTCAATGAGCCTTAACGCCTCGCTCGCGGGCCTTGTGGCTATCACCGCCTCCTGCGATTGCACGGACGCTCTCGGTTCAATCATAATAGGCGCCGTTTCCGGAATAATCGTTGTGCTCGCGGTTGAGTTTATCGACAAGAAGCTTCACATCGACGATCCCGTCGGCGCGTGCGCTGTGCACCTGGCAAACGGCATCTGGGGCACCTTTGCCGTAGGCCTTTTCTCAACCGGCGCGAACGATGTCGGCAAAGGTCTCTTTTACGGCGGCGGTTTCTCACAGCTCGGCATTCAGGCGCTCGGCTTTGTGAGCGTTGCCGGCTGGTCAGCAGTCACTATGATTATAGTTTTCTTCGCAATCAAAAAATTCCACGGCCTTCGTGTTTCGGCCGAGGAAGAAATCAAGGGCCTTGACGCGACAGAGCACAATCTGCCCTCCGCATATGCGGACTTTATGCCCGCCATGGCTCTCGCCACATCAAACTCGCTGAAAGCGGTTCTGCCCGAAACGAAAGATGTAGGCGCCCCCATAGAGCCCGCCGAGCCGGTTGAAAAAGCGGTGCCGGTTGAGTCCTATATTGCGAGAAGCAAACCCAAGCTCACAAAAATAGTTATGGTTTTTAACCCCGCCCGTTTTGAAGCGGTCAAAGATGCCATGAACGAAATCGGCGTTACGGGAATGACCGTTACAAATGTTATGGGCTGCGGCGTACAGAAAGGTCACAACATCAGAAAATACCGCGGTGTTGAGATTGAAGAGGTTAACCTCAGCCCGAAGATGAAACTGGAGATGGTGGTTTCCGCCGTGCCCGTTTCGGATGTTGTGGAGGCCGCGCGGCGTGTGCTCTACACAGGCAATATCGGCGACGGCAAAATATTCATTTATGAAGTTGACGATGTTGTCAAAGTCCGTACCGGCGAGCGCGGTTATGACGCTCTGCAGGGCGAGGACGACATTTAATTTAACTGAACAGAAAGCAGACAGGGCAGTTTTAACACTGCCCCTGTATTGCTTTTCGGAATATGCTAAAAGGAGAAAAATATGCTGAAGGAAGGGCAGATAAGGATACCGTCCGGCTGCGCCATCGCGGCGATTATCGACCGCAAGGGCGGCATGATAAACGGTTCCGAAATCATCAAATCAATTGCACTCATGCACGACCGCTCCAACGGACTCGGGGGCGGCTTTGCCGCTTACGGCATCTACCCCGAGCACAAGGACGACTACGCTTTTCATATCTTTTATGAAAACAGCGAGGCACACAAGGCGTGCGAGGACTTTTTGTTCAGGCATTTCAACATCGATGCCGCGGAGCGCATACCCACAAGAAAGGTTGACTCCATCGAAAACGGGCCGGATATATGGCGCTATTTCGGCAGGGTCAACAGGGTTAGAATGAACAACTCGCGCCTTGACGAGGGCGAGTATGTGGTGCAGTGCGTCACGAGGGTGAATTCCGCCTTTGACGGAGCTTACATCTTCTCATCGGGCAAAAACATGGGATGCTTCAAAGCGGTCGGTTACCCCGAGGATGTGGGCGAATTTTATATGCTCGACAAATACGACGCCTACCTCTGGACGGCGCACGGCAGGTTTCCCACAAACACACCCGGCTGGTGGGGCGGCGCCCACCCCTTCAATATCCTCGACTGGTCCATAGTGCACAACGGCGAAATCTCAAGTTACGACACCAACAGGCGCTACATTGAGCAGTTCGGCTACAAGTGCACAATGCAGACGGACACCGAGGTTATCACCTACCTTTTTGACCATCTCATAAGGCATCACGGTCTGCCTCTCAATGTGGCGGCGGATGTGCTCACAGCCCCCGAATGGGATGAGATAGACAGAATGGACAAAGATAAAAAAGAGTATTTCACAAACCTTCGCGCCATTTACAGCGGCGCTCTCGTAAACGGTCCGTTTTCCGTTATACTCGGCTCAAACAAGGGTCTTCTCGCTGTAAACGACCGCCTTAAACTCCGCTCGCTCACCGCCGCCACAAAGGGCAGCAGGGCATATTTCGCGAGCGAGGAAAGCGCAATCCGCATCATCTGCCCGGACCCTGAAAAGGTGTGGTCCGTGAGCGGAGCGGACCCCGTATTCATTCCTCTTGAGCTTGACGGAAAGGGGGAGGACTGATATGTCAATCAATTATATTCCCCGCCGTTTCACAGTAGTGCGCGACAAGGAGCTTTGCATTAACTGCGGCTGCTGTGTGCGCCAGTGCTCAAACGAGTGCCATTATTACGCGGATGACGGCAAAACGGCGCTCGTAAACTCAAACGCCTGTGTAGCGTGCCACCGCTGTGTGGATATGTGCCCGACAGGCGCTCTCAGAATTGAAAAATATGTGTGCGATTACAGAGAAAACGCCAACTGGACTCCGCAGTATCAGCAGGAAATCTGCCGTCAGGCGGCAACGGGCGGCGTGCTCCTTTCCGGTATGGGCACACCTAAACCCTACCCGGTTTATTGGGATAAAATCCTCCTCAACGCTTCGCAGGTCACAAACCCATCGATTGACCCCCTGCGCGAGCCGATGGAGATTCGCACAATCCTCGGCAGAAAGCCCGAAAAAATAACAGTTGAAAAGAAAGGCAAATCCACTGTGGAGATGCCGCCGCAGGTCATCCTTGAAACTCCGATTATGTTTTCGGCGATGAGCTTCGGCTCAATCTCATTAAACGCGCAGAAATCGCTCGCGATGGCGGCGAAAAACCTCGGCACGCTCTTCAACACCGGCGAGGGCGGTCTTCACCCCGACCTCAAGGATTACACGGACTGCGCCATTGTGCAGGTTGCCTCCGGCAGATTTGGCGTGCACAAGGAATATCTTCAGAATTCAAGATTCATTGAGATAAAAATCGGCCAGGGCGCAAAGCCCGGCATAGGCGGCCATCTGCCCGGCGAAAAGGTCAACGTTGAAGTGTCAAACGCGAGAATGATTCCCGAGGGGAGCGACGCGATTTCGCCCGCCCCGCACCACGATATTTACTCTATTGAGGACCTTCGTCAGCTTATATGGTCATTAAAACAGGCAACGCACAACGAAAAACCCGTTTCCGTCAAGATAGCCGCCGTGCACAATGTTGCGGCAATCGTTTCGGGCTGCGCGAGAGCGGGCGCCGATATTATAGCGATTGACGGCTTCAGAGGCGGCACGGGCGCGGCGCCGACAAGAATAAGAGACAATGTGGGCATACCGATTGAACTCGCGCTTGCAGCGGCGGATCAGCGTCTGCGCGATGAGGGAATACGCTCGAGCATTTCGCTTGTCGCCGCCGGCTCATTCAGATGCTCCGCCGACATAGTGAAGGCAATCGCTCTGGGCGCGGACGCCTGCTACTGCGCCTCCGCTCCGCTTATCGCAATGGGCTGTCATATGTGCCAGACCTGTAACACGGGCAAGTGCAACTGGGGCATAGCCACTCAGCGCCCCGAGCTTGTGAAGCGCCTTAACCCCGATATAATGCACGAGAGGGTTGAAAACCTCATAAACGCGTGGAATCACGAAATCAAAGAGATAATGGGCGGCATGGGTATTAACTCGGTTGACTCCTTAAGGGGCAACCGCCTTATGCTAAGAGGCATAGGCCTCACCGAAAAAGAGCTTGAAATACTCGGCATAAAACACGCCGGCGAATAAGGAGATAAAGCTATGAAAAGAGTGTACGCAAAAGAAGAGCTTTGCCTTAACTGCCGCCTGTGCGAGGTTTATTGCAAAACAGCTCACTCACAGTCAAAAGATATAATAAAAGCAAATAAGTACGAGGACCCGGAGCCGGTTTCGAGAGTGACCGTGTGCGGTGATAAAATGCTCTCCGCGGCGGTAAACTGCCGCCACTGCGACAACCCGAAATGTGTTGAGGCATGCATAACCGGCGCGATGCAGAAGGATAAGAAAACGGGCATTGTCCGAGTTGACGAGGAAAAGTGCATCGGCTGCATGACCTGCCTCGCCGTTTGCCCCTTCGGGTGCATAAAGACAGGTAAATTCGCCGTGAAATGCGATTTGTGCTGCACGGAGGACGAGCCTGCATGTGTTAAAAACTGCCCCAACAGGGCTCTTGTTTATGCTGATTTCGGAGGTAAAGGATAATGATGAATTATGTTATTGTCGGCGCTTCCGCGGCAGGGCTTGCCTGTGCCGAGCAAATCAGAAAAGAGGATAAGGACGGCAGAATAATCCTGCTCACAAAAGAGGAATACCTGCCTTACAGCAGACCGTCAATCAGCTATTACCTCAAGGGCAAGGTCACTGAAAAAGATATGCTTTTAAGAAAGCCTTCATATTATAAACAGACGGGCATAGAGATTGTGACGGGTGCCGAGGTAACCGCGATAGACAGAAAGAAAAAGACCGTGAGAGCGGGGCGTAAATCCTATCATTATGATAAGCTGTGTCTCTGCACGGGTTCAAAGCCGTTTGTGCCCCCGATGAAAAATACGCAGAGCAAAGAAAACGCGCTCACATTCCTTGACCTCGCCTGTACAAAGGCTCTGAAGAAAAAAGCGAATAAAGACACAAGAGCCGTCGTAATCGGCGCCGGTCTTATCGGCATGAAGGCGGCGGAAGGCCTCTCGAAAATCTGCAAAAGCGTTGATGTCGCCGAGCTTTCCGAAAGAGTGCTCCCCTCAATTCTCGACGCGAAATCATCAAAATCGGTCAAAAAATTTATTGAGACCGAAGGTCACATAACCTTCCATCTCGGAGATACCGTCACCGAGGCAAAAAGCAAGGGTGGTAAGATAACATCTGTTGTCCTTAAAAGCGGAAAGGAGCTTCCCTGCGACCTGCTGGTGCTCGCCGTGGGTGTCCGCCCCGAAACTTCGCTTGCCGAAAAGGCGGGGCTCGAGGTGAACAGAGGCATAATCATCGACCCCGGCACAATGCGCACAAGCGACAGTGATATTTACGCCGCAGGAGACTGCGCTGTTTCCGTCGATATGCTTGACGGGAGCAAAAAGATAATTGCTTTGTGGGTAAACGCCGTGCGTCAGGGCAAGGCGGCCGGCTCGCAAATGGCGGGAGGAGAAGGCGCCACGGGCGGCACATTCGCCGTTAACGCGATAGATTTTTACGGCATGCGAATCTGCACCTGCGGGCTGATAAACGCTGCGGGCGATAAATACAGCGACCGCGTTATTCAAAGTGGCGAGAGCTACAAGCGCCTCATTTTTGAGGGGAACCGCCTTGTGGGTTTTGTGCTCATAAACTCGAGTGAAAACGCGGGCATATATACAAATCTGATTGAAAACAAAACCGATGTCACAACTCTCAGCGGCGACATTCTCGGCACACCGTCGCTTATGTGGTTTGACAAAGAAACAAGAAAGAGCAGACTGAAAGGAGAATCGGCATAATGAGTATCACAGCCGGTCTTCGCAGATACGAGGATGTAAATGAAGAAATAAACCGCAGGCTTAAATCGGACGACAAAACAGCCGTCAGGGAGGTCAACGGCCAAAGGTATCTCGGCTGCGGACTTGACAGCGGCAAATCACTGGATATTTACGGCACCGCGGGCAACGACCTCGCTTGCTACTTAAACGGCGGCAGAGTCACGGTTTACGGCAGCGCGCAGGACGCCGTGGGCAACACAATGGGCGGCGGCGAGATAATAATTCACGGTCATTCGGGCGATGCCCTCGGCTACGGAATGCGTGACGGAAAGATATTTGTGCGCGATAATGTCTGCTGCCGCGGCGGCATTCATATGAAGGAATTCAGGCAGATGAAGCCCGTGCTTGTCATCGGCGAAAACGCGGGCGCATTCCTCGGCGAATATATGGCAGGCGGCACAATAGTCCTGCTCGGCCTTAATATGAAGCACGGTGAAAAGCTTTTCGGCCCGCACTGCGCGTCCGGAATGCACGGCGGCAAAATATTCGTCAGAGGCGCTTTCCCGAAAGCAAACCTCGCCCAGAATATCTCTGTTTGCGAGCTTGAGCCCGAAGACGAAAAGGAGCTTTCCGCCTATGTGAAAGCTTATTGCCGCTATTTCGGCGCGGATTACGCCGAGATTATGAGCAAGCCCTTCAAAAAACTTGTGCCCGCGACATCCAGACCGTACGCAAACCTTTATACTCCCAATCTGTGAGGTTATATATGTTCAATTCATTACACGAAGAATGCGGTGTTTTCGGCATATTCGAAAGCAGGACAAACTATGTCGCGCAGAGCGTTTATCACGCCCTCTACGCCCTTCAGCACAGGGGGCAGGAGGCGTGCGGCATAGCTGTGAATGACGACGGTGTTTTCAGGCACATCAAAGGAAGCGGACTTGTTTCCGATGTGTTTACGCCGGACAAACTGCAGCTGCTGGGCAAGGGCAACATGGCTGTCGGTCACGTGCGCTATTCAACAACGGGCGGAAATGACCAGGGTAACATTCAGCCGCTTGTCATTCGCCACATAAAAGGCAACCTTTCACTCTGCCACAACGGGAATCTCGTGAATTCCGGAGAAATCCGCAGGCGTTTTGAACTCAGCGGCGGGATATTCCACGGCACATCCGACACGGAGGCGATTGCTTATTCAATCGTTTCAAACCGTCTCACGTGCGAAAGCACCGAGCAGGCGATTGAGAAAACGATGGGTGAGATCAAGGGCGCTTATTCCTGCGTTGTGATGACGGCTACAAAGCTCATCGCCTTCCGCGACCCTAACGGATTCCGCCCTTTGTGCCTCGGCAAAACTCCGGACGGCGCCTACTGCGTAGCGAGCGAATCGTGCGCTGTTGACACAATAGGCGCGGAGTTTATAAGAGACATAAAGCCCGGTGAAATACTTGTCATCTCCGACGAGGGGCTTTCATCAATCACCACTCACTGCGCGGAAAAGGACAAAACAAGCATCTGCGTGTTTGAATACATTTATTTTGCCCGTCCCGACTCCGTGATTGACGGCGTGCCCGTGCACAGAGCGAGAGTGAGGGCCGGTGAATTCCTTGCCGCGGAGCATCCCGCGGCGGCGGATATCGTTATCGGCGTGCCCGATTCGGGCATTGACGCGGCGCTCGGCTACGCGAGGGCCAGCGGGATTCCTTACGGCACGGGTCTTATCAAAAACAAATATATCGGGCGCAGTTTCATCGCCCCATCTCAGGCGCAGAGGGAGGATGCGGTGAGAATCAAGCTCAACGCCGTGAAGGAAAACATCATGGGCAAAAGGGTCATAATGATTGATGACTCGATTGTCAGAGGCACAACCTGCGCGAGAATAGTAAAACTCCTGCGTGACGCGGGCGCGAAAGAGATACACATGCGCGTGTCCGCTCCGCCGTTTAAGCACCCCTGCTATTTCGGCACGGATATTGACAGCCGCGACAACCTCATCGCGTGCAAATATGATTCGGTTGACGAAATCGCGAAGGCGATAGGAGTTGACTCACTCGGCTATCTTTCCGTTGAGGCAACTCATCAGATTGCGCGCGAGGCGGATGTCTGTTTCTGCGACGGCTGCTTTACCGGTAATTATCCCGTCCCCGTGCCCGAGATTACCCAAAAGAACAAATTCGATCAGAAAATCGGCGCGTTTCCGGACTACTGCAAACCGCTTGATTAAAAATTAATAAACAGGAAAAGGGACTCACAGATTTGTGAGTCCCTTTAAAGTCATATAAGAAATGTTTTTGCTTAACTGAAAAAGCCGCGGGAGTTACTGCGTTATATTATGTAGCCTGTGGAACAGCTTTCTGAAGAAACCGTTGAGGCGGGCGAAGAAACCGTTTTTCACATTCACCTTTTCGGTTTCACTCTTCGCGTAGCCTTCTCCGTCATAAAACATCTGAGCGCATACGGTGAAATCCGAGCGCGCCTCCTTGATTGTGACTGTGCCGTCGCCGTTACCCGTACCGGTATCCTCGCCGTTGATTAACCAGTGAATTTCATATTCTTCCGGAGTGTTTGAAACTTTCGCCCTGAAAGTTATCGTGGTCATATAATCGATTTCTCTTTCGTTCATATAACTCAGGATGTAAATTCCGGACATCGGGATGTATTTCGCCGTGATTGTCATATCACACGGCATAATCGTATAGTCGCTCCACTTTGCCGTATAGCCGGACCTCTGCGGCACGGCGGGGGCAACGGGAGGACTCTCCACGGTAAAGGGTACGGTTGCTATCACTTTTCCGTTCGCGACAAAGGTTGCTGTGTACTGAATCGCTCTGTAAAGAGCGTTTACGGTGGAATCCTTGTAGCCGAGGGTGTATTTCGCCCATGAGCCGGTGTATCCGGCGCGCGCGGGCACCGCAGGTTCATTTATGCTTTCCGCGCCGTAGGCGTAGCTGACTTTCGCAATTTCCTTGTCCATTGCGACAAAGGTCACGGTGTAGGTGTTTGGCGCGTAAACGGCATTGACTGTAATGTTTTCCGCGCCGAGGGTGTAGGATTCCCATCTGCCGCTGTAGCCGTTATTAACCGGCACGGCGGGCTCCTTGAGTGCCTCTGTTTCAATGTTGAAGCTCATTTCGGCAACGGTTTTGCCGAGAGCCCTGAATGTCGCTGTATAGTTAACGGGCGTGTAAACGGCAAATACCGTCATACCGCCGGGCACGGGGCCGGTTTTATCCCACGTTACGGAATAGCCGTCCTTTGACGGGAGACGCGCCGCGGGGAGAGACTGAGCGGTGTATTTAACCGTTGACCAGACTTTGCCCTCGTTTATGTAAATCGCTGTATATTCAAGCGGAGTGAGCACCGCGGTGACGGTGATGTTTTCCGCGGGCATTTCAAAGGGCATTTCACGGTCAAAGCCGTTAATAACATATCCTTCGGGTGCTGTGACTCCGTCGCCGGTGACATAATCGCCTGCCGCGTATTGTTTTGTGACGGTGCTGTCCCCGGTTATGAAGCTCACGGTGTATTCCGCGGGGGTATAAACGGCTTTTGCCACATCGCCCTGCGCGGTTTTTTCATATTCGCTCCATTTGCCGGAATAACCCTCCTTCGAAGGCACCGCGGGAGCACCCGAGGGCAGTTTTGAATTCGCGACAACTGCCACGGTGTTTCCGTCTGCCGTGAATGTTACGCTGCCTGCGGTTACATCGGCGTATTTTGCCGTGAGAGTGATTGCTTTGTTATAAGAATAAACTGTTGAAGCCGTTATTTCTTTTCCGTCCGGGGCAAACCAGCCGAGAAATTCACTGCCGCCGAGCACGGGCTTGGGAAGTGTGCCGACAGGCTCAAGGTAGTTTACGTTAACGCTTCTTCCGGAGAGTGAGCCCTGACCGGGGTCAAGAATTACGGCATAAGTTTCGGGAGTCCATATGGCGGTGAGAGCTGTGTTTTTCGCGGGCATCGTGAAGCTTTTGCCGGTTAACGCTCCGCTTTCATCCGCCCATCCGCCGAAATTGAATCCGGCTCTCTCGGGCACAGGCAGTCCGCTGACCGTGTCGCCGTAATTCGCCGAAAGAGAAACGGTTTCGCATTCGCCTCCCACGGGGTCAAGGGTTACCGTGTATGCGCCGTTTACCCATTTCGCCGTGACGGAAGTGTCTTTTGTGATAAGCACGGTCGCACCGGGGGCGATTTCGTTGCCGTCGCTGTCAAACCAGCCGGCGAAAACAAAACCTGTTTTTGAGGCGGCAGGCAGGTTGCTGTATGCCGTGCCGTATGTAACATCAACTTTTTCCGTCGCGCATTCGCCGCCCGCGGGATTAAATGTGAGCGTGTATGTATTTGCGCTCCAGTGGGCATAGAATACCGAATCGGCGGTGATACTGACAGTGCCGCCCTCATTTATCTTTGTGCCGGATTTAGGCGATGTGTACCAGCCGAGGAAGGTGTATCCGCGCCTCGATATAACGGGCAGAGACGAATAAACTGTGCCGTATTTGAATCTTGCGGTTGTGTCTGCGGCGGCAGAACCGTTTGAATTGAATGTAACGGTGTAGGTTGCCGCGGCCCACTGCGCGCAGAGGGAAAGAGCCTTGTTTTCGGT
The DNA here is from genome assembly GCA_002309055.1 of Ruminococcaceae bacterium UBA1236. GTDB lineage: Bacteria > Bacillota > Clostridia > Oscillospirales > Acutalibacteraceae > CAG-177. The sequence goes on along the minus strand of DBWO01000046.1, from coordinate 71,563 downwards.
GTATGTTTCGCCGGGCTGATATGTCTTGCCCGTACCGTTCGCGAGAGTGTTCCATCCGGTGAAATCATAGCCGGCTTTTGCCGGAACGGTGTCGGAAATTGCGAGAGCGACTTCGTATTCCTTGTACTGCGTTTCGGGAGCACCTTTTCCGCCGTTCGCGTTAAAGGTTACGGGATATTTTTCCCTCTCCCAGGCGGCGTAAAGCTTGAGATTTTCGTTCTTCGCGTAGGTTGTGCCTGCCGTGTACTGCGTGCCGGTGCCGTCAGCGTTTGTGAACCAGCCGAGGAAATTGAATCCGGTGCGTGTGGGAACGGTGCTGCTTATGACGGTTGATGAGTCATATTCAAACACGGAAGCCGCGGGTGCGTTTTCGCCGCCGTTCGCGTCATATGTCACTTTATATTTCGTGATTTCCCATATCGCGTAGAGGGTAGTGTTGCCCTCGTTATTGTAGTTTCCGCCCGAAGCGAAGCCCTTGCCGCTTCCGTCGGATTTGGTGTTCCATTCAACAAATGTGTGTCCCGTTTTTTCGGGAGTAACGGAGGTCAGGGTCAGGGTAGTGCCGTGAACTTTTGTCTGAGAAGCGATTGTGCCCTCGCCGCCGTTCACGTTGAAATTAACGGTGTATTCCTCACCCTTCCATCCGGCGAAAAGATAGAGGTCGGCATTTGCTGAATAAGATGTGCCGGGCTCATACTTTGTGCCGCTTGAGTCGGGCGCGGTGTACCATCCGGTGAAAGAATAGTGTTCTCTTGAGGGAATATCGGAGCGTAAGGTTATGCTCCTGCCGTATTCTTTGCTCTGACTGTCGGGCGTGTTTTTACCGCCGTTCGCGTTATAGGTGACAGTATAGACTTTTACCTTCCACGAGGCAACAAGTCTGTGAGAGGTCGCAACCTCAACAATAGTTTCGGATGTGACGGGAGTGCCTGTTTCGGAGCTTATGTGCCAGCCGGTGAAATCATAGCCTGTTCTCTCCGGCGCCGGGAGCTCACCGTAGGGCTCGCCGTAAACAACGGACATATAGTTTGAGCCGCTGAATGTGCCGCCGTTAGCGTTAAGGTTAATCTGAATGGATTTGCCCTTCCATATAGCGTAGAGAGTGGCATCCTCATTCGCGCTGTAGACCGAGCCGGGCTTGTATGATGTGCCCGAGCCGTCCTTTGCCGTATTCCATGTCACGAAGGTGAAGCCGTCTCTTGACGGTGTCCTTGTGCCGATTGTTTTGCTCTCGCCGTAAACCTTTGAAAAATCATCGGGCGCGTAGTTGCCGCCGTTTTTATCGAATGTTATGTAATATGTTTTAATCTTCCACTGAGCGTAGAGAGTGGTGTTTGAGGTTACCTTATCGGTTGACGAAACGGGAGTGCCGCCGCTTGCCGAGGTGTACCACCCCAGTAAATCATAGCCCTCGCGCTCTGCCGCAGGAAGGTCACCGTATGGGTCGCCGCTCTTTATTGTGGCGGTTTTAACCGAGCAGCTGCCGCCGTTAGCATTGTACGTTACGGTATATTTCGTGTCTGTAGAGGTGTTTCCGGGCGCCGCGTAGGGAGCGGAGCGAAGGTAAGTGAATGACGACCTAACAGTTGACTTGTCAATGGTCCTGTTCCACTTGATTATACAGTGGCCGTCGCTGTTACAGTCCGTATAGGTTATGGTGCTGCCGCTGACGCCCGTAACAAAAATAGAGTGACCGTCGTTTCTGTATCTTATAACGTCGCCCGCCTTGACGCTGTCAAGCGCCGAGGTTGAGTATGAACTGCTCCAGCTCGAGGTATATGAGCCGTAAACATCATAGGCGCACTTGAAAGCATAGCCCATGCACTGAATGGCCGAACTGAAGGAATTACAGCCGCATCCGCCGTAATAGTCGCAGTTGCCCGAGTGATGAGTGCAGGGGGATGATGTGTATCCGTTGGGGTTGTTGCTTGATGAGCCGACATGATTCCAGTACTTGCCCGCAGGGAATTTCGACTGCAGAGAACCCAGGTCCATTGAGGGCTGATTTGTGCCGTCCGAAGGATTGTAAAGCGGTATGTTTTCGCCGAGGTCGGTGGCGTAATTCGGCACTATGTTTTCATCGCCCGAGGCAAGGTCGAGGGTATGGATATAATCCTCATTTGTCATATAGGAGAGCGTGCCGGCGTTCTCAAGCCAGAAATCGATGATTTTGCCTGAGGCGACAACGGTTGTGAGCGTGCCGCCGGTATTCAGCGAAGTGATGCTGCCGCCGGTGAGAAGATAGATTTTGCCTGCGCCGAGAGCGAAGCGGTCAATGCCCGCGCGCGAGGAATAAACAGGGCTGTCCTCAAGCGTATTCACATTGATTTTTCTGAGCGTTTTGCCCGTCAGCACATAAGCGTATCCGCCGTAAACGGCAATTGAATCAACGTAATATTCCGTAATAGCTTCTCTGTCTTCGTTGATTGCGGTCTCTCTGTAGGCGAAAGATATATCCTCATTTGAGGCAAAGTAAAACAGGCCGCCGAAGTAACCTTCGCAGTCGCTGTTTGCAAATTCCGCAGATCTGCCTGTTGCGTAAGATAAGGGAGAAGCGGTAAGAACAAGCAGAATCGAAAGTATTAATGCTGTGAGCCGTCTGAATTTAACCATATGATTTCCTTTGCTGAATAAGAGTATATAACAAGTGTATAATAATCTATTTTACATTATATTATATATTGTTGCCCGCTGTCAAGAATAACACAATATGTTGAAAAACAGTTCAAAAACAATTAAAAAAGGGCTCGTATGTAAGACCGCATACAAGCCCTTTAACTTTAATTATCTGTTTGCTTTTCGCTTAAATGCGCAGGGGCTTTTGCAGTTAAGATGAAAACGCCGTTTTTACGAGCGAAGACAGTATGCAGATACGGCGAGCGAGTAAAGGCGGTGAAAAAGACATATAATTATTCCTTATTTGTAAGCACTAACCTTTTAATCTTACAAGAAAAAGAGGCTCACAGGAAACAAATCCTGCGAGCCTTTAACATATACTTTGTCTTTTTGTTTTTCGCTTAAATGCAAAAGCCGGAAATAATTACTTTTTATCGACGAAGTAAAACTGGAAGTTTGCTCCCTCTTCCTTCATCTTTTTCCTGTTCGCCTTTTCTTTCTTGGCGCGCTCTTTTGCGGCGGCGGCAGCTTCTTTTTCGGCCTTCTTCGCGTCGCGTGCGCTCTGCTCGGCTTTCGCCTCGGCGGCCTCTTTGTTTTCACTGCCCATCTGAGCGAGCATCGCGGCTCTCGCCTCGGCGGCTATCTTTGCCTTTTCGAGGTTTGCCGCTCTTCTCTTGGCTCTTTCTTCGGCTCTCTGCTTAGCGGCTCTTTCCGCTTCGGCGGCCTCTTCATCTTTGGCTCTCTGCTCCTCTTCGGAAAGCTCCGCTTCGGCGCCGGCATTCTCTGCCTGTTCGCCTTCGGCTTCATTTGTCTCTTCGCTTTCCGCGGTTTCACCGGCTTCGCTCTCCGGCTCCTCATTCTCCGGCTCGGCGGAAGCTTCGGGCTCTGCCTGTGCGGGAGTTTCCTCTTCGGGCTCCGGCTCTTCCGGTTTTGTTTCTTCGGGGACCTCGGGAGTTTCGGGCGATTCGGGAGCATCGGGCTCATCACCCTTGGGCTTCTTGCCGCCCTTCTTTCTGAATATCAGAAGAACTATAAGCAGCAGCACAAGCGCGGCGGCAACAGGGATGAGAATCTTTGTAATGTCAAGGCCTTCCGCCTCGCCGCTCTGCTTTGTTGTTGCTTCGCCTGTTTCGGCGGTTTCGGAAGTTTCATCCTTACCGGAGCTCTCTTCGGCGGATTCTTTTGTTTCGGAAGGATCCGCTTTCCATTCGCTCACTTTGCCCTCTGCCGTGACGGGCTTGCCGTCGCCGAGGTCAATGCTGAGCTTTGCCGAGTCGTTGGCGGCTATTTCGCCGTCCGCGGTGAAAACGACGGTCGCTTTGTCGGCGGCCTTCTTGTCCGCGTAGGTTTCAAGCTTGTTTTCAACGTTATCGGGCTTGAACGCTGTGGCGCTGCCTCCCGATTTCTTGAGCAAATCATTGAGAGCCGCGGAATCCTTTTCGGATTCAACGCTCGGGTACATGCCGTAAACGGAAACGGGGCATTCGGAAAGGGCTTTCTCCGCCTTTGCCTTCGCGCCCTTGTCAAGCGTTTCAACGCCGTCGGAGAATACGATAGGCACCACATTGTCGGCTTTGCTCGCTTTCGCCTCTTCGGTGAGTTTTACCATCGCCTCATAAAAAGCGGTGTCCTGACCTGCGGCCTTGAGAGCGGAAATCTTTTTGAGGGCATCCTCTTTCTTTTCGGTGCCGTCAAGGATTTTGCTGTTGTTTTTATCGAATGTGTAGAGAATGAGGTTGTCTTTTTCGCCCAGTGAATTGTAGAGCGAGGTGACAGCCTTTTTCTGTGCCTCGAAGTGAGCGGTTGAAAGTGAGAGGGAAGTGTCTATCATCACGATGTATTCCGTGGACCCGCCCGCGACTTCAACGCTGTCGGTAGCAAGTGTTTTGCCGTCAAGTGTGGCGGTAACCTTGCTCTTATCTATTTTTGTGCCGCTGTCAACGGCTATTTCAGCAGTAATTTTGTTGCCGTCCGCTTTGAAACCCGTGATTTCGGACGCGTAAGCCGGGGTCACAATCGCGAGAGAAGCTATAATCAGGCTCAGCACAGCGGCAAGGAAACGTTTTCTCATAATTAAGCGCCGGGTAAACCGGCAGTCACTCCTTTCTCGAAATTAAGTCTGAAAGATATTATATCATATATTTATGTAAAAGCAAATTATTTTTGAGAAAAATTTTATAAATCAATATGTGCCTTTTTGCAGAGGAAATATCGCAAATTTCTTCTATATTTAGTGCAAATGAGCATTTACAAATCGCGATTAAAGGCGTAAAATAGCCGTATAATCTTAAGGGAAAAGAGAAAAAAGAAGTGAAACGAAAAGAAATCGATATGACATCGGGACCGTTTCTGAGCAAAATCCTCGTTTTTGCCGTGCCCCTTATGCTGACGGGTCTGCTGCAGCTCCTCTATCACTCGGCTGATATCGCCGTTGTGGGCAGATTTGTAGGCAAGGAAGCGCTCGCGGCCGTAGGGTCAACGGGCTCGCTCATCAACCTGTTTGTAAATCTGTTTATCGGTCTTTCAATGGGCAGCGGCGTTGTCACGGCTAGGCACATCGGCGAAAAAGACGAAACAAAAATTCACGACTGCGTGCACAGCGCAATGCTCATCTCACTCATTTCGGGTGCTCTGCTCGCGGCAATCGGCTTTTTCTTCAGCGCGGGAATGCTCCGCCTTATGAAGGTGCCGGAGGACGTCATAAAGCTCGCCTCTCTCTACCTCAAGCTATATTTCCTCGGCTCGCCGACAATGCTTGTTTTCAATTTCGGCGCGTCTGTAATCAGGGCAACGGGCGACACGAAAACGCCCTTCGTTATCCTCTCCTCAACGGGATTTATTAACGTGCTCCTCAACCTCCTTTTTGTCATAAAATTTCATCTCGGAGTTGAGGGCGTGGCGATACCCACGGTCATTTCGCAGACTCTCGCGGCAATCTTCGCGGTAATTCATCTCTGCCGCCTCGACAGCGAATGCCGCCTTATAATCAAAGATCTTAAACTGCAGAAGGCGGAGCTCATGGAAATCCTGCGCATAGGCGTTCCCGCCGGTGTGCAGAATATGCTTTTCTCATTCTCAAATGTTATCATTCAGTCAAACGTAAATTCCTTCGGCTCGAGCGCCATGGCAGGCATCGCCGCCGGTTCAAACTTTGACGGCTACATCTACACCTGCACAAACGCCATCGCCCAGACGACAATGACCTTCACCTCGCAGAATGTGGGCGCGAGAAAACATGAGAATATCGGCAGGGTTTACCGCATCTGCGTTATCTGCGCCACGGCAATCGGCGTTACAATCGGCTGGATAGGTTTCGCTCTCTCGCCGCAGATAATCTCAATATTCACAAGTGACGCCGCGGTTGTTCCCATAGCCGTAGGCAGGATGAGATTCATAATGCCCTTCTTTTTCTTCTGCTCCCTTATGGATGTGGGCGGAAGCCAGCTCAGGGGAATGGGCAAGAGTGTGCAGCCCATGCTCATATCACTGCTCGGCGGATGCGGCATAAGGCTCATATGGGTTTTCTTCCTGCTTCCGTTTAAACGCACGCTCGATTTTCTTTATATCTCCTACCCCGTATCGTGGGGAGTTACATTCTTTGTTCACTTCGCCGCGTATTTCTATCTGAGAAAGAAGCATTATCCGATTAAGAAAACAGATTCCGCAACGGCTGTCAGGGAGTGATGGAATGCCGCTTGAAATTATCAGAAACGACATAACGAGGATGGTGTGTGACGCTATCGTAAACCCGACCGACTCCTTTATGAGCGGCTCGGGCGGCGCCGATTATGCCATTCACGCCGCCGCGGGTCCCGCCCTTACGGAGGAATGCCGTTTGCTGGGCACCATTGAGGAAGGGCAGGCGAAAATCACACCTGCATTCAATCTGCCGTGCAGATATGTTATTCACACGGTAGGGCCGAAAAAGGATGAAAGCGGCTATGTTTCCTACGGCGCGCTTGAAAGCTGTTACAGAAACTCGCTCGTTCTTGCGGCGGAAAACGGCTGTCAGAGCATCGCTTTTCCGCTCATCGCCACGGGCACTTTCGGTTTCCCGAAGGACAAGGGAATTGACATCGCGGTCAAAGAAATTGAGCGTTTCCTCGCAGGCAGCGATATGCTCGTTTACCTTGTTGTGCACGATGAAGAGGGCTACAGCATAAGCAAAACCCTGAGGGATGACATCGCCGATTATATCAGCGGAAACATAATCCCCGGGCCCGCAGAACGCCCGCAAATGAACGAGACACCTTCCAACCCGGCCTTTTTCAATTACATTCCGGCTTCGGGCGCATATCAGAGCCAAAGAATTCCGGCAAAGCATTGCCGCAACTGCGGCGCGGTAATAGAAGAGGAAGATTTATATTGCGGAAACTGCGGGAGCAGAACATCCGGGCCGCCGGTTTTATTTGATTTTGAAAAAAATGCGGCTCCCGAGCCGGAAAAGAGCGAAAAAAAGCGCGAAAAGAGAAGCAAAAAGAAGAGCGAAAAAGCCGGGTCTGCATTTGACCTTTCCCTCCTTGATGCGTCTGAAGAAGCACCTTCACCCTGCGCTTCATCACATCCCGCTTCATTTCAGATGCCGTGCAACACTTTCAACGAAGCGGTTTATGAATCCGACAGCGAAGAAGCCCTCACGGACATTCTCAAAGAGATTGACGAGAGCTTTTCACAGATGCTTCTGAGAAAAATCGATGAGAAGAATATGACCGACGCGCAGTGCTACAAGAAAGCTAATATCGACCGCCGCCTGTTTTCGAGAATACGGGGAGATGTCAATTATAAGCCCAGCAAAAGCACCGTGCTTGCTTTCGCGATAGCGCTTGAGCTTCCGCCCGAGGAAACAAACGAAATGCTCAGAAAAGCCGGATTTGCTCTCTCGCACAGCAACAAGGCCGATATAATAGTGGAATATTTCATAAACAAAGGTATTTATAATATATTCACCATAAACGAAGCGCTGTTTGAATTTGATCAGCCTCTCCTCGGCGGAGTAAAGAGCTGAAAAATTTGTCGCTTCGCAGGCGACCTCCCGGGCAAAAAATCCGTATATAATGTGGCTGTAAGGTTGAGAAACCGAACAGCCACATTTAAATTTCAGGAGGTTATTACAATGAAAGAAACTGTAAAAAACGGAATCACCGAGCTTGTATTCATTCTTGACCGCAGCGGCTCAATGGCCGGGCTCGAGAGCGACACCATAGGCGGCTTCAATTCCCTTATAGCAAAGCAGAAGAAGCAGGACGGCAAGTGCTTCGTTTCAACCGTGCTCTTCAATTCCGTGAGCGAAGTGATTCACGACAGAGTCGACCTCTCCGAGGTCAAAGAGATGACAGATGACGATTATCAGGTAGGCGGATGCACCGCGCTGATTGACGCAATCGGCTGCGCAATCCACCACATCGCCAACATCCATAAGTACGCCCGCCCCGAAGATGTGCCCGAGCACACCATGTTTGTCATCACAACGGACGGCTATGAAAACGCGAGCCGTATTTACTCGAGTGACAAGGTCAAAAAGATGGTTGAGAAGGAAAAGGAGAAATACGGCTGGGAATTCCTCTTCGTCGGCGCGAACATCGACGCCGTTGAAACCGCGAAGCATTACGGCATTGCTCCCGAAAGAGCCGTAAACTACAACGCCGACAGCAAGGGTACCGGAGTTGTGTTTGAGAGCGTGAGCAGAACCATGGGCAACTTCAGAGCCGGCTGCGCCGTCGCAGATAACTGGTCCGCCGACATCGACGCCGACTACAAGGCAAGAAATCCCCGCAAAAAAATGTTCGGCAAATCAAGATAACAGCACTGTACATCAAAAAGCACCTGCCTGCGGGCAGGTGCTTTTGTGTGTTTTTAATGCGCGGAGTCAGGCGAAGCAGTCAAGCACTTTTGCTCCTTTTCTGACAAAGGCGACAAAGCTGTCAATTTCCGCTTTTACCGTATGCCATCCCGGCGCGTAGGTTTCCTTTGTTCCGGTGTGAACCCATTCGCCTGCGGACAGATAAACATCCTTCAGGGTCTGCCCTCTGTTCACTACCGGAGCAAAAAGGATATCGCTGCCGAACATATACTGCTCACCCAGGGTGTAGCAGATTTCATCGCCCGGGTAATCAAAAAACATCGGACGCATAACGGGGTATCCCTTTTCGGCGGCAATTTCCATATGCTTTTCAATATACGGCCTCAGGCGCTCACGAAGCAGCACCAGGTCTTTCAGAACAGCAAAATTGCGCTCGCCGAAACTCCAGATTTCATTCGGATCGCCGGACGGTTCCTTCACATCGCGCTTCTTCTCGCCGTGGCGGTTTCTGTTGCCGTGCAAACGCATAACGGGTGAAAAAACTCCGTATTGGAACCAGCGCACTATGAGCTCCCTGAACTCATCGCTTTCAGTGTCGCCGCCCCAGAAGCCGCCGATATCGGTATTCCACCACGGGATTCCGCACACAGACATATTAAGCCCTGCTTTCACCTGCGCGGCAAGGCTCTCAAAGGTTGAGGGGATGTCGCCGCTCCACACAAGCGCACCGAATTGCTGCGAGCCGAGGTAAGCCGCTCTTGTGAGCACAACGGGGGTTTCGCCCATCTCCGCGAAGCCGTCATATGCCATTTTGGAATAATAATACGGATATATAAGTCCGTATTCATCGCCTTTGCCGATATGGAAAATCAGGTTATGAAAATCCTCGGGATGTATTTCGGGCTCCGCTTCGTCAAACCAAAGCCCGTCAACGCCGCGGTCAAGGTAGTTTTCCCTGAGCTTTGAAAAAACGAATTTGCGCGTTGCGGGGTTTGTGACGTCAATTTCCGCCTGAGGGCCGTAAAAATCAAAAACTCTGTCGGAACCGCTCTGCGTTTTAATCAGCATATTATTATCGCGCATAAAAGAATAATTTTCGGATTTTTCGTTGATTGTGGGCCACATTGACACAACAAGCTTTGTGCCCATTGCGTGCAACTCATCCGTCATCGCCTTAACATCGGGCCAGTAACGGGGGTCAAATTTATAATCGCCCTGCTCCGTCCAGTGAAAGTAATCGCAGATTATCACCGACAGAGGGATATTCTCTTCTTTGTAGCGCCTTGCCACCTCTAGCAAGTCCTCCTGCGTTTCATATCTCAGGCGGCTCTGCCAGAATCCGGTTGCCCAGTGAGGCATAACCGGAGCGTGCCCGGTGATGTCGGCAAGAGTTTCGCTAACCTCCATGGGATTTCCCGCGATAAACACAAAATCTATTTTGCCGGTTGAGCCGGCGCTCCAGCGGGTTCTGTTTTCGGAGAGTTCCACGGTTCCCACGGCGGGATTATTCCAGATAAAGCCGTAACCGAGCGAGGAATAAACAAACGGGATTGTGCATTTTGCGTTCACGTGCCTCAGGTCAAACGAGCAGCCCTTCAGGTCAAATTTTCCGCTTGCTTCGTGGCCCAGGCCGTAAAAATGCTCGCCCTCTCTGCTTTTAAAGGTGATGCGGGCGGACAGAGAGCCGTTTTTTCTCTCATAGTGCCGGTATCCGCTGTTAAAGGCGAGCTCCGGCATTTCCTCAAGGACCGCCCTGCCGCCGCTGTAAGCGGTGACCTTGCCGCTTTCCTCAAGCTGCAGCTTTGCGCTGCCGTTTTCCATAAAAACGCAGTAGCCGCGCTCCTCGATTTCCGCGTTTGCTTCACGGGGCATAAGAGTAAAGTTTTCATCATAAGCTCTCCCGCCCGGAAACGCCTCAAATCGCAGGGCGTTTTTGCCGCAGGGAGTTATTCTGACGAGCTCGTTTGCCCTTGTGAATGTTATCCTGTTTTTTTCAATAATGGTGTTTCTCATAATTCTCTCCGTTTCGCATTCTTTCCTTATATGTTTTTATTTTACACTTCACAACACGCAAAATCAATCAAAAAAACCGGCCCTGCGAAGGTCGGGTGTCCTTCAACGCAGGGCCGGTTCATTATATCCGGTTTGTTATCCTAATTTGCTGTATGTGTAGTTCCGGTCAAAATCTTCAACAAGTGTGTCGCTTGATGAGCAACCGGTGGTTTGTGTTTCGCCGAACAATATGTTGCCTTTTGAATCTTTGCACAGGTCGTAATAATCGTAGCTCTCGCCGACAGTTGTTGTTGAGATAATAAAGGTCTGTTCGTAATAATAAATAACCTTGACTACGCCCTTGCCGCTGTACTTGTGCGCGGCGCTGTCTTTGATTTTGCCGAAGTAAACGGCATAGAATGTTACGGGAACATCCAGGTCTTTTGCCGCTTCGTCGAGCGCGTGCTTTTTGAGGAAAGCGATGTCTTCGGCTGTAAGCTCATCGGCGGAGTTTATGTAGCTGCCGAGATCGGGCACGGTGAGCTCAAGTTTATTTGTTTTGGGGTAAATATTGTGTTCCTCAAGGGTATCAAGGGCGTAGGAGTCCGTGTTGAGTTTCAGTTCAACCTTGTCGCCCTCTTTCAGAGTGCCGCCCTCTTCTATTTCAAAGCTGATGCCGCCTATCTCCTTGTTGTCATAAATCATATCCAGGCTGTCCTGTCGGAATGTGGGTCTCTTGAAATAAATATCTCCGAGCTTGAATTCGGTTTTATCGGGTATCGAGATAAAGGCCTTTCCGTCACCGTTGGCTCCGCGGAAAACAACATAATCCTTGACCTTCGAGAGAATGTCAAATTCGGTTGCTTCGCCGAGATCGGGCACGGTCGCGTTTGCGGTTTCTGCTTTGAGAACATAGCCGTAATCCATCAGCCTGTTATTGAGTGATTCTGAATCTTCAAAGGAAACAGCAACTTTGTCGCCCTTGTTAAGGTTTTCGTTTTCTTCAACAGTGACCTTCACGGATGTGATATCGGTGCCGCCTGCGCTGACTTTAAGATAGTTATCGTAGCCGCCGTATGAAACCGTTACGGTGCCGTCGGCAACACTGTAATCCTCATCGATGTCGATATAAGCTTTTGCATGGCCGTTTGCACCCTTAAACTTAACGATTTTGCTGAGATTTGCAAAAGCGTCAATTTCTTTGGCGTCTTCAAGACCGCTTACCTTAAATTCAAGCGTTTCGGGCACATTGCATCCTGTGCCTTTTTTAACATCCTTGAAAGTCTGGCCCAACATTTCCATATACTCGGAAACTTCAACATTGACCGTTACCTTGTCGCCGTTTTTAAGCTCATTGGAGTTGTCGGCGATTACCAGCCTGAAAAATGTCCTGAAAAGGCGGTCCGGGTCACTCTCTTCGCTGAGCACCGCGTCGGTCAGAGCGCCGCCGAAGGAGGCGCTTGTAAGCTTTGCATAATACTTTGCGGCTTTTTTTGCGTTGATGCTTTTGCCGAGCGTTTCGTAATCCGCGTTGACGGATGCTTTTGCGTGGCCGTTTGCGCCTGTGAAGACCAGGTCAACGCCCTTTTTGATTGACGCTGTTCCCGATGAGCAGGAGCAAAGGGTCAAAAGTGTTGCGATGATGAGTAATGCTGCGGTTGTTTTTTTGATAAATCCTTTGTTCATAATACCTCTCCTTTTATATTTTTATATGTTTAAATAATTGAAAGCGTGTTGATATCCGGTTAATCTGCCGCTAATCATAATCGGAATACGATGTTTCAATATTATTTATCCGCATTATGATTATATATTAATAATTCGTTTAAGTCAACAAAATACCGTTGTGTGTCCTCCGGTTCTGCATTTCGCAGGTTGCTTCCGGTGCCGGCGCGAGTTTTCCCCGCCCGGTGCTTTTTTCGCTATTTCCCTATTGTCATCGGATATCAGATGTGCAGGATAACATCGTTGCCGCTGCGGTAAAAATACATTTGGCCGCTGAACTCGGGGCTGGAGGATCTTAAGAAACCTGCGCCGAGGAGCATCATTATGTAGCTGTCGGTCATTTTTGATTCGGTGAAGCTGATTTTATACATTTTTATCTCTCCTTTTTTGTGTTCGTTTAGTTTCGGGTTTGTGTTTGTGTTCCTTACAAGCACATAATAACCCCAAAAAACCCCTTTTTCCGCGCGGCGGTATGAACGCGACAAAATGCGGTATGAACGCAAAAAATCAGCCCCGGTAGAAAAACCGGGGCCGATTCACGGGGAAAGATATTATGTTGAACCAATAAAAGGATCAGTTATTAACGACTTTGTTCATCCTGAACAATGTGTATTTGAAGAAGGCGATGAGCCTCTGCAGGAAGCCGGAGCGCACCTTTACTGTTTCGGAGGCGCTTATTTCATTGCCGTCATCGGTTGTAACCTGTTTTCCGCCTTTATAAAGCACGGCTCTGATATCGGCGTTTCCGCTCTTGCTGTCATATTCAAAAGTCGCGCCCGTTTTGCCGGTATCCTTTGAGCCGATGAACCAGCGGATTTCATAGCCGTCGGGCGCCTGCGCCTCAAGGCGGAGCACCTGGCCGTAATCAATGGTCTTTGTGCCGGGGTTGCTCTTTATGCTCAGCGCGGGCAGGCTGTAAATGCCGAAGGGGCTCAGGGATGTTACGGTTATCTTCCAGTATTCGCCGTCGTCATATATTCTGAACTTCGGGTCATTCTTCGTCGCCGTGAAGCTCTCTCTGCCGCCGCTCTGCGGGTAATGGAAAATGACTATGCTGCCGATACTGTAACCGATAAACTCTTTCTTTATGAAAATATCCGCGGGATTATCTTCGGAAATTTCAGCCGAATCCGGGTCGGCGAGAGAGAGATCGAATTTGCAGACACATCCGTAATCGATTGCGCCGAAGCCTTCGTCCTGCTGAGGAGTGAGCTGTGTGAGATTAAATTTTACGTTGTTGCCGCCGTCGGCTTTTATTTCAACGGCTTTCTCAACAATTCTGCCGCCGGGCATCTTCGCGCTGCCGTCATCATAGAGGGCCACGCCTTCGGGGCTTTCGTAAACGATATCCTTTTGCCCGGCAAAGTTATAATGAATGGCGGCGTTAAAGAGAGGTTCATTGTATTCTTCAATCATGATATGCCACTGCTTTTCCGAGCAGGAATAATATACATCTGTCAAGGAGGAGCATTCATAAAACGCCCTCAACCCGATGCTGACAACGCTTTCGGGTATGGTTACGCTTTTGAGCCAGTCGCAAAACCTGAGCTCATCGCCGGGATTAGGTCCGGGATAATAAGAGAACGCGCCTGATGCAATGCTGATCGTTCCCTCTCTCACGCTGTAATTTTCGCTGAGGTCTTCATTAATCTGGATAAGATAGTTTCCTATATAGAGAGCGCCGTCTTCCCAATTTGACTCATCATTATAATATTCGGTGAAAAGGAACGCATCAGGTCCGATGCTTATGACGCTGTCGGGTATTGTTATGCTTTCAAGATTGGAACAAAGCCGGAATGCGCCTTCACCTATTCTTGTGACGCTGTCGGGGATGGTTATGTTTGTGAGCTTTTTGCAATCATAAAAGGAATAATCGCCGATGCTTGTGATTTCTCCGTCAAACACAATATTGCTTATGCCGGAATATGCATATGAATCCCACGGCGCAAGACTGTCTGAATAATCATACATCTCTCCGTAGCCGCTTATGGTCAGCGTGCCGGTGAAATCATCAAAGCTCCATGAAAGATGATCGCCGCAATTGCCGTCTGAGTTGTAGTGAATGTTGGCGTAAATGAGACGGTTGTTATTTGCTCCAAACGTGATATTGTTCCACTGCTCTTCCGAGCCTGAATAATATATATCGCTCAGGGAGGAGCATCTATCGAATGCGTGGCTGTTTATTTCGTTGATACTGACCGGCAAAACGATGTATTTGATTCGGGAGCATCCGCTGAATGCCTCCTCGCTTATAATTGTGACGCTGTCGGGGATGGTTACGCCCGTTAGCTCGGTGCAGTCCCAGAATGCACTATCGGCCATGTATAATGTTCCCTCTTTAATTGCATAACTGCCGCTGAGCGTATATTCTGCTTTTATCAGATGATTGCCGATATAGAGAACATTATTTTCCCAGTTTGCGGAATTATTATAATATCCGGTGCCGTCGAATGCACTCCTGCCAATGCTTGTTACGCTGTCCGGGAGTGTTATGTTTGTAAATCCGGTGCAGCCGGAGAACGCAGAATAGCCTATGCTTGTAACACTGTCGGGTATAGTTACGCTTATGAGCCCGGTGCAGCCGGAGAATGCGTAATCACCTATCTTTGTGACACTGCCGTCATCGGGAATCACGCTGTTTTTGCATCCAGCTATAAGAGTTTTGCTTTCGGTTTCAATCAGGCAGTTGCCGGACGAATGATAAACGGCGTTGCCTTCATCAACCGTTATGCTCTCAAGCCCGGTGCAGCCATTGAATGCACTACTACCTATCCTTGTGACGCTGTCGGGGATGGTTATGCTTGTAAGCCCGGGGCATCTTTCGAATGCGTGATCACCTATCCTTGTAACACTGCCGGGGATACTGATGCTTGTAAGCCCGGTGCAACCGGAGAATGCAAAATCACCTATCCTTGTGACACTGCCGTGGATGGTTATGCTTGTAAGCCCGGAGCAATCGTAGAATGCAAAACTGCCAATGCTTGTGATGCTGTCGGGGATGGTTACGCTTGTGAGCCCGGTGCAATTCTCGAATGCCCCTACTCCTATGCTTGTGACACTGTCGGGGATGGTTATGTTTTTAAGCCCGGTGCAACCGGAGAATGCATCATAGTCTATGCTTGTGACAGAGCCGTCATCGGGAATAACGCTGTTTTTGCAGCCGGCAATCAATGTTTTGCTTTCTGTTTCTATCATACAGTTACCGGATGAGTGATAAACCGGATTACCTTCATCAACTGTTATACTTTCAAGCCCGGGGCATCTTTCGAATGCTCTAACACCTATACTTGTAACACTGCCGGGGATATTGATGCTTGTAAGCCCGGAGCAACTTGAGAATGCGAGTGCGCCTATATTTGTTACACCGTTGCCGATGGTTACGCTTGTAAGCCCGGGGCAGCTTTCGAATGCATAATCACCTATGCTTGTGACGCTGTCGGGGATGGTTACAATTGTAAGCCCGGGGCAGTCATAGAATGCAGATTCACCTATGCTTGTGATATTGCCATTAAAAGTTATGTTTGTAACTGCATCCCTATGTGTGAACCATGGGGAATCAGAATCAACCACATCATAGTCTTCCATATCCCCGTTGCCGCTTATGGTAAGAGTGCCGGCGGAATCATCAAATTCCCACGTCAGGTTTTCACCGCAGGTGCCGCTGTAGGTTTCCGCGTTTACGGTTACTGCTCCGCCGAAGAAAACGGAGACGGTCATAACCAGGGAGAGAAGCAGACAGAGCCCGCGCTTTAATGACTTGAAGTTTTTCATTTTTGTTCTCCTTTTGTCATAATGTAATGTGTCTGTCCGCCCGCGGATTACGCTGCGGAGATAGTGTAAACGCTTATTTTCCAGCGGCCGTCGCCGTTATCCGTGATTCTGTATCTGCTGTCGTTTTTTGAGAATGTGTAGCTCACGCGCGAGCGTGTGCCGTCCGCATTGGTGACATACTGAAAAACCACGATGCTGTCTCTTTTGGTGCCGATAAAATCTTTGCTCACGAGTATCTCAACGGGTCCCGATACTGCGGCTCCGTCTTCTGCGGGAGCAAGCTCAAACTTCATCGAGCATCCGTAAGGATTCGCATCAAAGCCTTCGTTCTCCTGCGGCGTAAGGGCAGTAACTGTCAGCTTGAGCGCGGCGTCCGGATAATTGATTATTATCGGGTCGCTTATACCTCTGTCTAATCCGCCGTAATCAATATCATGGTTAACGGGTTTATAGTTGAAATGAATGTTGGCGCTGAGAAGAGGTTCATTGTTATATCCAAGTGCGATATTATTCCACTGCTCTTCAGAACCGGAATAGTAAACATCCAAAAGTGAAGAACATCCAAAAAACGCCTGATAGCCTATACTTTTGACGCTGCTGGGAACGATTACACTTGTAAGCTCGGTGCAGGCTGAGAATACACTTTCACCTATGCTTGTGATACTGTCGGGGATGCTTACGCTTGTGAGACCAATGCAATAGTAGAATGCATGTTCGCCTATACTTGTAACGCTGTCGGGAATGGTTATGCTTATAAGCCCGGTGCAGCCACCGAATGCAAAATCACCAATGCTTGTGACACTGTCGGGAATGGTTATGTTTGAAAATCCTGTATGGCCGGATAAGGCACTCCTGCCTATGCTTGTGACACTGCCATCGTCGGGAATAACGCTGTTTTTACATCCGGCCACAAGTTTTTTGCTCGCTGTTTCAATCAGACAGTTGTCTGTGCTGTGGTAAACCAGATTATTAACGTCAACTGATATGCTTTCAAGCCCGGTGCAACCGGAAAACACTCCACGACCTACGCTTGTAACGCTACCGGGGATGGTTATGCTTGTAAGCCCGGTGCAGCGACCGAATGCAAAATCACCAATGCTTGTGACACTGTCGGGGATGGTTACTCTTGTGAGCTGGGTGCAATCCTCAAATGCATAATCGCCGATACTTGTTATTGCGCCGTTAAAAACCACATTGCTTATGTTTTCTTTGTATGGTTTCCAAGGAACGACCGAAGAAGCAGTGTAATTTTCCATATCCCCTTCGCCGCTTATGGTGAGGGTGCCTGTGTTCTCATCAAACATCCACATCAGGTGGTCACCGCAGGTACCGCTTGAGTTGTAATGAATGTTGGCTTTGAGAAGAGGTTCGTTGTTGTCTCCGATTGTGATATTATTCCACTGCTCTTCTGAGCCGGCATAATATACATCTGTAAACGTCAGATCGGAGCAACCTTCGAATGCCCAATCACTTATGGTTGTGACGCTGTCTGGAATGGTTATGCTTGTAAGCTCGGTACAGTTGAAGAACGCCTCTTTACCTATGCTTGTTACGCCGTCCGGGATGATTATGTTTGTAATATCTGAGTAGCCTGAGAACGCATAAGCATCTATCCTCATGACACTGCCGTCATTGGGAATAATGCTGTTTTTGCATCCTCGAATTAATATTTTGCTTCCTGTTTCGATAAGACAGTTTTCATATGAATGAAAAACGGGGTTGCTTTCGTCCACAGTTATGCTGTTGATTTTGCCACAGCTTGCAAAGGCGCCTTCTTCAATGCTTGCGACGCTTGCGGGTATGGCTATCTCGGTCAGATAATAACAATACGCAAAGGCAAATCTGCCTATACTTGTGACACCGTTTTCAATGTTTAAAACCTCAATACCGGATCCGTCAAACGCACTATTGCATATGCTTGTTACGCTGGCGGGAATTGTTATGCTTGTAAGCCCGCCGCAACTGCTGAATGCCCTATCCCCTATGCTTATAACAGAGCCGTCATCGGGAATAATGCTGTTTTTGCAGCCGGCAACCAGTGTTTTGCTTTCTGTTTCTATAAGGCAATTGCCGGATGAATGATAAACAGGGTTGTCTTCATCAACCGTTATGCTCTCAAGCCCGGAGCAAGACCACAGGGGATTCATGCCGATACTTGTGACACTGTCGGGAATGTTTACGCTTGCAAGCTCGAAGCATTGTTCAAATGCATAGTCGCCGATGCTTTCAACTCCGTTGCCTATTGTAATACTTATAAGATTGTAGCATTCCCAAAATGCATGATAACCTATGCTTAAAACACCGGCGGGGATGGTAATACTTGTCAGCCCTGTGCAGGTGCGGAAAGCCTCTGTGCCTATACTTATAACAGAGCCGTCACCGGGAATTACGCTGTTTTTGCAGCCGGCAATAAGGGTTTTGCTTTCTGTTTCTATCAGGCAGTTGTTTGCCGAATGATAAACCGGGTTGTCTGCGTCAACCGTTATGCTCTCAAGGCCGTTGCAAGAAGAAAATGCTCTGTCACCTATGCTTGTGATGCTGCCGGGTATGGTTATGCTTGTAAGCCCGCCGCAATCAAAGAATGTAAAATCACCTATGCTTGTAACGCTGTCGGGAATGTCTATACTTGTAAGCTCGTGACATTCTTGGAATGCTTTGTCACCTATGCTTTCAACCCCGTTGCCGATGAGTACGCTTTTAAGGTTAATGCAAAGATAGAAAGCCCCATTTCCAATACCCGTAACGCTGTCAGGGATGGTTATGCTTGTAAGCATAGAGCAGTTCTCAAATGCCCAATCGCCTATGCTTGTGACACTGTCGGGAATGGTTATCTCTGCAAGCATATGGCAATGATAGAACGCATAATCGCCGATACTTGTTATTGCACCGTCAAAAACAACCTGTTCTATTGACTCTTTAAATGCATACCATGGAGTTTCAGAACCGCTTGAATAATTCTCCATCTCCCCTTCGCCGCTTATGGTGAGAGTGCCTGTGAAATCATCAAAGCTCCAGGTCAGGTTTTCGCCGCAGGTGCCGCTTGTTTCGCCGTCCGCATATGCGGTGTTCGGCAGCAGCCCGGGCGAGAGGTTAAGCGCGCCCAGGGCAATCATCACCGAAACGGCAATAGCTGTTAATTTTTTCAGCCTGTTTATTTTCATTATTTCACCTGTGTTATCAGTTCTTTGTTACATCAATCGTGAATTCTCTGATTTCGCCCGCTGCCGCGGTATAGTTGACGGTTTCGGCGAGCGAATAGGTGTCCCATCCGTCCCCGCAGTTTCTTGCGTAACCGAGGATGTCGCTGTTGTGCAGTTCCGTTCCGCCCTTAACGGGAATAAGATAAGAGGATGTTTCATTGAGACTGTCGTCAACAAATTTCAGGCGTATGCCCGCCAGATTGCCCGCGTCGGGCCCACAGTCAAATATGGTTTCACTGCCGCTGTTTTTGAATCTGTATTGCAGAATTCCGGTTGAACTGTCGGGGGTTTTATGCAAAACGTTGTTTATTGCGTATTCATTTGCCGCCGCAATCGCGTTGGCCAGTGTTTCGCCGTTACGGAACTGACTGATGAAATTTTCAAGGACGCTGTTGCTGTAATTGTCGTTTACGTCATATTGAAATCCGATTACCGCAAGGCATCCTTTGTCTTTAAACACATTGGCAAAGGCATCGTCCGCGCTGCCTTTGTTGCCGAAGCCGCAGCAGTTTTCCATAAAGACTACCGTGTTGCTGAAATCCATTTGTTCATAGAATTTCGGGAAAAGCACGCCGAAAAGTTGTGCGACTCCGTTTTCGTCAAGCAGCCAAAGTGTTCCTGCGGCATGATTTGCGATGTCATTTGCAAAATCCCGCTTTCCTTTCGGGCAGTCCGAAAGGAGCATATAGGGCATTTCCGCTCCAAAAGCCTTCAAAGGGTCTGTAACGCCGCCGTGAGCGGACAGACACACAAGGGCGGATTTATAATAATCCGGGTTTTTGCAGTTGCTGAAGCTGAATGAAAGATGCTCTGACGGGCTGTTATATTTTCCGAGGCTGCTGCAGATAATATTATAAAGAGTCAGGCTGCTGCTGAAATCCTGTTCTGAAGTCAGAGCGTCAAAAAACATCATCGAGCCTGCAGGGGCGTTGCTGCTGCCGCCGGCGGCCTGAACGGCGTTGGCCGGCGAATTTTTACCCTCTTCCGGCGGGGTCAAATCAACGCCGCCTATAGCGGTCTGGCCGTCATCAAGCAGATATTCAAACCAGACTTCGCTTTTTCCGTCTGAGGAAATGTCGGCAACAAGCTCCTTGTTTTCCATAGACACAAGCTTGTTTTCAACTATTTCCAGCGCGCTCTCAATATCATTGCTGTAGGTGATTTGAAAATCATGAGATTGGAGAAGCTCTTCGAGAGTTTCGTCCACCACCTGCATATTATGAGTAAAATAGGCGGTGACATCAAACGCGCAGTCCGCCGGGCCGAATCTTACATTAAACGAACTGCTGCATTTAAGGCTCTCTTTTTCATCAATGGGCTTAAAGCTGTCCGAAGGGCTGAAAAGATTGCGGAAGAAGAAAAGAATCTTCTGGAAAATGTTCAGCTTGGAGCTGTCGCCGAGCTTCACGTTAAAAGTGACGGTTTTGCTTTCGCCGGCCTCAAGAGTCATTTCTTCGGAAATGTTTTTTGAACCCTTGGGGAGCTTGCAGCTGCCGGAATAAAGGTAAACGGTGACATTGTCAACAGGAAAATCATATTTATTTGTCAGTGTGACATTAATTGCCGCGGTTTCCGAATAAGCATAATTGCTTTTGCCGGGTCTGATATCGAATTCAAGCCCGTCTGCCGCAATCGCATCATCCTGCCCCTGGGGGTCCGATGCGAAAACGCCGCAAACCGGGAAGCACGCGAGCATAACCGCAACCGCCATCAGGCAGGAAATGATTTTAGTGGTTCGTTTCATAACGTTGTTTCCTCCTCAATTATTTTTTGAATAAACTGCGGAAAAGCGAAACAAGGAAATTGCCGCTTTTGCCGCCCGGGTGCTTGCTGAAAGTATCCTTTGCCTCAAGCTCACTCAGGCAGAAGTTCAGAATAAGGCCGCGGAAAAAGCCGGGGTTGGCGTCTCTGCCGAAGGTGCCGTTTGCGATGTCCGAGCCGGTAACGGAGCCGAGGGCATAAAACTCCTCACCGTCAAGCGAATTGAAAAGGACAAAATCGGGTCTTACGTTCTCAATGAGTTTGTCATACCAGGCGCAGGTTTGCGCGTCTATCTGAGGATTGTATAAAAGCGTGAGAATGGTTTTGCCGAAAATTTCGAAAACATCGTATGCAAACCAGTCTTTCGCGGCTTTTGCCGCATCGTATTTTGCGTCCGTGCCTGCGCTTGACATTGCCGAATCCGGCAGAATGATCACGGCGTCATTAAGACCCGCAAACTGGGAAATGTCTATGGTTTTGGCTGTTATCAGCACTGCTTTGGCGTTAAGGCCCTCAAAATCGCCCTCTTTTATTACCGTTACGCTTTCGGGCAGAACGTAAACGCCTTCGCTGATTTCGTACTTTGCCATTTCCTTCTGCTCATCCTGAGCAAAAGCAGGCACAAGGCAAAGCGCGGCAATAACTAACGCGAGAAACAGAGATAATGCTTTTTTCATGACTTTCAATCCTTTCATTTACGGTTGGCTTGATTATAAATCTATTAAAGCCGTTTTTGCGCAATCCGGTATGAACGGCACAAAAAACGGTATGAACGCTAATCGGTGATGAGCGCAATTTCAATTGAAAACTCGCTGTCTGTGCAGCTGAGAGTGACGCTGCCGGAATATTTTTCGGCTGTCTTTTTAACGTTGCCGATACCTATTCCATGGTTTTCCTTATCGGATTTTGTGGTCTTTATTGAGTTGTTCTTTATAACAACCTTTTCCTTCACGGGGTTTGAAACGGTGATAATCACGCCCCCGCGCCTGTCGGATGAATCAATTTTAATTGTGCAGGGCGCTATGCTCTCGCACGCTCTCACGGCATTATCAAGCGTGTTTGAGAGAATTGTGCAAAGGTCACTGTTTTTGATGCCCTGCGGCGGAATGATGCCTTTGAAATCAATTGATATGCCGAGCGCCTCCGCGGCCTTTGCCTTTTCGGAGATAATGGCGTCCGCAAGGTAGTTGCCCGTGGCGTATTTGATTTTGGCTTTTTCGGATTCGCCGGTTTTTTCATCAATAAACCTGACAGCGCCGTCGATATCGTTGCCCTCGATAAGGTGGCGTATGCCGTTGAGGTTATTCACATAGTCGTGGCGGAACTCCCTGAGGTCCTTGTTTTTCTGAATGAGCTCCTCGTAGTGATTAAGCTCCATTTCAAGCTGCATTTCGCTCTCTTTCTGCTTCGCGGAAGCGAGGAAGTAGCGCGTGATAAGCCAGATAATGGCAAGAATTATCAGGCCGGACGAAAGGGAATCAAGCACCTTTGAAAGCGCCGGGTCATAAACATCATCAACCCCGAGCATAGATTTGGTGACGTTTGCGAAGAACGCGAGGAATATCACAAGGTAAAGCACGGGGTGGATTCCCTCGATAAAGCCGTCGGGTATTCTTGAGGCAATCTTTTTGCGGAAAACGAGCAGGAGCACGAGCACAACCGTGTAAATGGCGCAGCAGATAAGCGCCTCGCGGCGGTCCGTGAATTCCAGCTTCGGGAAAATCGAGAAGATAAAAGCTTTGATATAATCAAACGATATCATCACCACACTGCCGAAGCCGAGGAAAGCAAGCTTCTTTTTGGCAACGAACACCAGGTAAGGCGTTACAAACGACAGCACCGTGAGAATAATATCAAAAACGGAATACAGGTCATCCTTCGGCACAGCGAAGTTTATGAGCACCGTGAGCGCGATGAACACGGCCCCCGCAATGATGCACGGCACCTTGCTCCGCCTTGTTTTGTAGCCGGGCAGGCAAAAGAACACGCTCGCGAAGGTGACGGAATAAACCGCCAGCGAAACGAGACAGATTATAAGATCGATAATATTCATATCAGTCACCGTTTTTCATCAGAGCCAGGCGAAACTCGGCATACTTGCGCGTGCTCATCTCTATGCTTTCGCCGCTTTTGAGCACCACATAGTTGTTCATATAGCTCGCCACTTTTTTGAGATTCACAAGGAACTTGCGGTGAACGCGGAAAAACCCGAAGCCGTCAAGCTTCTGCTCGGTTGCCTCGAGCGTGTCGCGGCAGGTGACGGTTTCGCCGTCATCCAGGTGAAAGATTATTTCTTTTCCGCTCGCCTCAATGTATTCGATATCCTTGCTTTCAATTGCCTCAACCTGACCGTCCTGCCTCACGGTGAGACGCTTGGTGACAACATTCGTGGCAAGGTAGGCGTCGAGCGCCTCATAAAACTTCTCCTTGTTTACCGGCTTGAGAATATATCTCAGAGCCCTCACTTCATAAGCGTCATAAACAACAGTTTCGTAAGACGTGATGAAAATGATGGCCTTTTCCTCGCCGTATCTTTCCCTTATCATGCGGGCGAAAGACAGGCCGTCAATCTCAGGCGTTTCGTAATCCATCAGGAAAATGTTGAACTCGTCAATCTTCTTTTCGAGGTCCGGATATCTTTCAAAAACCTCATAGGGAATGTCGAGCTTTCTGTCGTGAGAATAATCCTCGAGCAATGTAACAACATTTTCGCGCGCAACTTTTTCATCGTCACAGATTGCAATTTTCATAATGTTCCCTCTCCGAAAATTTTATTTTTTACCGGTTTGCGCGAAATTCGTGCAAAATTGCATATATATATTTTTATTATAACATAATAACTATATAAATTCAACATAGTTTAGCACTTATTGAGCTGTTTTATGCCGCCGCGAAAAAACAAAACACCGGCGTGACGAATCACGCCGGTGAAAACGGCAGAGCCGGATTATTCTGTTCTCAGTGCGATAACGGGATCCTTGCGCGAGGCAATCTTTGCCGGGATGAGGCCGGCAATCAGGGTGAGCACAACGCTGATGATTATCAGGATAATGGCGCCGTCAAACGGAAGCTGCGCAACGTGCGGGATTGAGGTGACGTGCTGAATCACCATGTTTATCGGTATGCACAGCAGCAGCGTTACGCCAATGCCTATCGCTCCGGACACCAGGCCCACAATGAAGGTCTCCGCGTTGAACACCCGGGAAACATCCCTCTTTGAAGCGCCTATTGCGCGCAGTATGCCGATTTCCTTTGTTCTCTCAAGCACCGAAATGTAGGTGATGATGCCTATCATTATAGAAGAAACAACAAGTGAAATTGCGACAAACGCTATAAGCACATAGGAGATTATGTTGATTATCTTTGTCACCGAGGAGAGGAGAAGGCCGATGTAGTCGGTATATTTTATCTCGCTGTCCGGATGAGCTTTGTTATATTCGTTTATAAGGTCGGAAATGCGGTCCTTTGATTCGAAATCCTTGGGGAAGATGTTTATCTGAGTGGGATTTGCGATATCACCCACACCGAGAATTGAAAGCGCCTGCTCATAGCTTGAAGCGAACGGCTGCGGTTCTTCTTCCTCAGGCTCCTCGGGCACGGGCTCCGCAGCGGGAGCGTCCTCCTTGGTTTCTTCCTTTGTTTCGGCCGGCTTCTCTTCCGCGGGTTTTTCCTCGGCGGGTGTTTCGGGCGTTTCGCCCTCGGGAGCCGCCATATCTTTGAACTGACCGCTTGCCATGGCGTAAAGCACCTTGAGCTTTGTGCCGTTATCGAGCATGCCGAACATATTGAGCGCCTGCTCGCCGCTCATTGTGCCGTAACCCTCAAGCGAATATTCGGCAAGCATTTCATCAAGCAGACCTATGAGCTCGGTCCTCTCGGCGGGGGTGCGCATTGTTTTTAGCAGAAGGTCAACGGTTCTCTTGTATTTCTCCGCCTCTTCGCCGCTGAAGTTTTCGTCTATCGCGGCATATACATCCTCTTTACTCGCCGCAGGCAGGGAGGAGAGAGCGGCTATATCCATCTGCGCGGTGGGCGCCGCGGTAATCTCTTCATTGCCGGATTTATAGGCAAAGCCGACCTCGGGCGGCTCAATGTAGGCCGTGCCCTTTGTCGATTCGGCGGCGGTTTTCTCTTCTTTGTTTTCCGCTTTTGTTTCCGGTTTGGTTTCGGCTTTCTTGTCTTCCTTCTTGTCCTGCGCCTTTTCTTCATCCTTTGCAAACGGGATGCCCGTGAACACGTCAACATCGGGATTTGCCTTCTGCTGCTTCACGATTTCTCTCTCGTTTGTCGCCTCAACAACGTGCTCGTTGAGGGCGGCGGTGTAGCCGATAGAGCCGGTCGTAACGACCATTACGCTCTCATCACTGGGCCTTATGATGCCGACAACGGTTATGTCCTCGGCTTTTTCTATGACGCTCTGCACGTAGTAATCATCATTGTGCATATCGTCCCACTGCTTTGTCTCTTTGTTATAGCTGTAATAATCGGGCTCAAGCACGAGCTTGAATTTTCTGCCGACAATATCATCGTAATTTATTTCGTAGGTTTTGAATTCGGCATCCTCGCCCGCCGCAACGCTCATAAACGAAGAGGTGAGGTCCTGCGCCGTCATAAGGCCGAGACCCTGAATGGCGAGGTCGCTGATTTCGTTATTCTTGTCAACCACGAGCACAACCTCGTTATATTCTGAGGGCCACGCACCGCTGATAAGCTCATACTGCTTTTTGAGCAGCTCATCATTATCAACGAGCTCGAGCCAGGAGTTGTAGTAGCTCTGATAGGTCTCCATCGTGGTGGAGTCTATGTTATATCCGCCCAGGTCAATTGAGCCCATCATACTGCTCATCATATCGAGCAGGGGGCTGGGATAAACCTGATTGAGGCCTTCCGAAGTGTCGGAATAATAAATGTTCATCTCGCTCGCGTATTTATACTGAACGGAGCTGACATATTCGGAAAGCTCGGTATCCTTTTCCTTAAGGAACGATTTGAAGCTCTCAAGGTCGTTTACCCATATCTCGGAGGAGAGCGACTGCATCATGTTGGCGGACATCGTGTTTGAATAAACCTTGTCAAGGTCGTGGTCAACCTCAACCGTGCCGCCCGGGCTCATACCCGAAAGTGAGGTGAGCAGGGAGCTGACATCCATGGTGTTTGCGTCCACCATAATCGGGTAGGAGGTGAGCGCCTCCTGCTGAATGGAATCGATATATGCCTGGAATCCGTTTGAAAGGGCAAGAATCAGCGCGATGCCGATTATGCCGATGCTGCCGGCGAAAGAGGTCAGGAATGTGCGCGCTTTTTTTGTCATAAGGTTGTTGAGCGAGAGCGAAAGCGCGGTGAGGAAGGACATTGACGGCTTTCTTGCCTTGGTATCCTTCTGCTTTCTCTTTTCTCTTAGCGCTTCTTCTTCCGCCTCTTCGTCCGCTTCGCTGTAAGGCATGCTGTCGCTGGTTATCTGCCCGTCAACAAGGCGGATTATCCTGGTGGAATATTCCTCCGCGAGCTCGGGGTTGTGAGTGACCATAACAACAAGGCGGTCCGCGCTGACTTCGCGCAGGATATCCATAATCTGGATGCTTGTATCGGAGTCGAGCGCGCCCGTGGGCTCATCCGCGAGCAATATTTCGGGGTCATTTACAAGTGCTCTCGCGATTGCGACTCTCTGCATCTGGCCGCCGGAAAGCTGATTGGGGCGCTTTGTAAGCTGGTCGCCGAGGCCGACCTTTTCAAGCGCGGTCTTTGCTCTTGTGCGCCTCTCCTCTTTGGAAACACCCGAGAGGGTGAGGGCGAGCTCAACGTTTGAAAGCACCGACTGGTGAGGAATAAGGTTATAGCTCTGGAAAACGAAACCGACAGAATGATTGCGGTAGTTATCCCAATCCGAATCCTTGAAATCCTTTGTGGATTTGCCCTCTATCACGAGGTCACCGCTGGTGTACTGATCAAGGCCGCCGATGATGTTGAGGAGCGTGGTTTTGCCGCAGCCCGAGTGGCCGAGTATGGACACAAACTCGCTCTTGCGGAATTCGACCGAAACGCCCTTCAGCGCAACGACTTTGTCATCCCCCGTAGGGTATTCTTTTACTATATCAACAAGTTTAAGCATTGTTCCCTCCTGCTTGACTTTTTGCTTTCTTTCTGTTACATTTGTAACTGTTACAATTGTAACGGGAAAATATGAACAAATCAATAAGATAAGAAAAATAGCCGTAAAACGTTACAAATCGTGCTGTTTTGTTCGCGCTTTTGCCGCGTGAAGGCATAATAACAGGTAATATATTCATTATTATACGGAACAGAGGTGTTTTTATGGGAGGCATAAACAGAGAGGATCTGTCGCTGACAAGGAAATATATGGCAATGGCCCTTGTTATGCTTATGGAGGAAAAGCCGTATGATGAAATCTCCATAACGGAAATCACCAACAAGGCGGGCCTTTCCAGAATGGCCTATTACAGAAATTACAACAGCAAGGAAGATATTTTTGTGCATTACCTGCTTGATGTGGGCGGTGAGCTTACCGAAAATCTCTCCTCGCACAGGTATTCCTCGCTTCACGATATGATTGTGCAGGTGGGGCTGTTCCTTCAGGGCAACTATACGGTGGCTCTCGCCGCGGTGAAGGCGGGGCAGAGCGAGCGGCTCATGATGGAGCTTACCAAAAAAATATTTTCCGCATTCCCCGAAATAACGGGAAACGCGGAAAACGAGTATATAGCTTCATTTTATCTCGGAGCCGTGCTCGGCGTATTCAGAAAATGGTTTGAGCGCGAAATGAGCGAGTCCGTTTATGAAATCGCCGATATAATCTGCAACCTCATTGACGCCGAAACCGAGAAGCGCTTTCTGAACGCCGGAAACAATAACAATCAGGGTGTGTAAGTGATTGTGAAACAGTGTGATTTCAGCTTGCCGCCCATAAGCTTTGAGCGGAAATCATTGCCTATCATTGACATGCCGCACACGTTGATATCATCTACATAACCTATACCGTTGCTGTAAGCTCCGTCGTGGCTGACTATTTTCAGCCATTCGGCGGGGTTATCGCTTATATTGGGGGTAAGGCCGTTTCTCGATGCGTATGACCTGATGAGAGAAAGCATCTCCTGCGCTGAGTATTCGGCGGTTGAAACTTCGGTTGTTTCGGGGCTCCTTGTGCCGCCTCTCAGATAGCTGACTCTCGCGCCGCCCCATGCGTTTACGGACGATGTGGTGGTGCCGGCGCAGTTTGAATAGTAAACCGCGTTTATGTAGTTGCCGCCCGTGGTGATATAGGTGGCATAGGGCTGCTGCTCCTCGCTTGTTATCTGAAGCACTTCCATAACGGCACGCTCAACGTTTGTGCCCTTATAGTTGAAGCCGTAGTCCATTGTCTGACCCGCGCCGAAATTGCCGTTTCTCATTGCGTAGGTGTAGGCGCATATCGCCTGTGCCTTCAGCGCCTCAAAGGGGGCGCCGTCGCCGATTTCCTGCTTGACTGTTTTGCACAGGAACTCGAGCAGGGTCATGCCGCCCTCGCCGTTCGCTCTTGGGGCTTCGGCATACATCGGGGTATTGGGGTCGCCCGAAACAATCGTTGTGCCGGGATAATAGGCCGCGAGTATTTCCTGATAAGTCATGCCTTTTCCCGCCATCGCCTTGGCGCCGTCCTGGCTCATTCCGACGCCGTGACCCCAGCCGTAAACAGTGAAGGTAAATGTGCCGTTATATACTTTTGCGGTGGTTGAGGTAACCGCCGCCGCGCCTACGTCGCCGTCTATGGTGGCGGGGTTCGTCTCGCCGTTAAGATTATCCTTCGCGAGAAGGAGCGAGGGATCCGCTGTGGTTTCAAGCGCCGGGATTGAGGTGGGGTTTGTGGTGAAACCCGAGCCCGCGCCTGCGCCCGAATCGCCGGCAAAGAATGTGGATGTTATAACATTCAGCTCTGTTTCAAGGATTGTGTTCTGCGCGCTGTCAAGCAGGTCCGTAATAAAGGAATCGCTTGTTTCGCTTTCTTCGAGAATTTCAAGCGCGGAATCGCTTGTGTTAGAGCCCTCGGCAGGCGACTCCGAAACGGAAGCGCCCTGTCTGAAAAGAATTATGCATACGATTACGCAGGCAAGCGCCGCCGCGCCTATGCCGGCAAGCACGCCTATAAACGCCTTCTTTGAAAGGCGGATATCTCTGTAAGTGGGTACCTGAATTCCGTCGGTCGCGGCGGATTCGGCCATTTCGCAAAGCCGCACGACAGCGGCCGCCATTAGGTGTTTCTTATCCTCGCCTTCAAGGGGATGGAGCACCTCTATTTTTGCGCTCTCGGGGCCCGAAACCGCAAGTGTGACGCTGCCGTCCTGCGCAGGCATCGAGATATAGGCGCCTATGTCTCTTTCAAGAGAATCCGCGGCCTCTTTTGCCCTTTCGGCGGCGTATTTCTTGCCGCCTTCCTCCGCGCCTTCCTCATCTTCCTTCTTTTCGCTCCCGGCGAAAATGCAGGTTTCGGGGTCAACGCTCTTTATAACGTTCATAAGCGCGGCGCTGGGCGCGTTGCCGTAAACTGCCACGGTTTTGCCCGTTGCTTTTATGCCTTCGAGCACATCGTTTATCTTGTCTTTGGCGCTTCTTGTGTCCTCAAAAGCGCCTTCTTCAATGGCGTTTTCAAGGCGCGACTCCTCAGCGGGCACAAGAATTATGCTGCCCTCGCCCGTCTTGCAGGCGATTGCGCTGTAAAGTCCGTCAGACGAGAGGAAGAGCTTGCCGCCCTCGGGCAGGGCCGTCTGCACGTTATATGCTTTCGGGTCCTTGGGCAGGTTTTCACCCGCCCTTTCCACGATGCGGGAAGAGCGCAGTATTTTGGCGCCGAGCTCCTTGAGCATGGTCAGCTTTGCGTCGGTGAAATGCTCTTCGCCGGCGAAAAGCACGGATGTGGCGCCCTCTTTTGCCGCGGCGACTGCCTGCTGAGCGGCAGACTTCGGGTCTGTGTAGGCGAATGCCCTGGCGACATCGAATTTCTCAGCCGCAATACCCCTCAGATTGCCGTAGGCTTCTGCCTCGGGTATGTATAATGTAACTTTTACTGCCAAATTCTCAGCTCCTTTCTTAAAGGGGAGTTGAATTTATTTGCCGATATCCAGCCTCGGGTCGTTGGCGTAGGGATTTGTCTTCTTGTTTGCGTCATACCACGCCTGCGGATATTTCGGATTGCTGTTGATTATAACCTTTGAAGTGTCAACCGATTTGGGCTCATCCGCTCTTCTTTCCCTTGCGACAATAACAAGGCGTCCGCCGTCAAAGTCATAGCAACAGGTGGAGAGGGTGAGAATTTTGTCATCGGGCCTTATGTCAACGCCCGTGGTGTAGAATTTTCTCTTGTCTATTTCGCGTATGTATTCCTCAAACTTCGTCTGATCGAGGTCCACAAAGTTGTAGGGCAGGATGTATCCGTTATCCTGGTTCTTTGCGCTGTTGGTGATAAACGCGGCATAAACAAACCAGTCGTGATCGCCGTAAATGGTGTTACACTCTATAATGGGAGCGCTCTTGAAGCCCTCGGGCTCACGGTAATTTTCGAGTAGACCGAAAATGTAATCATCATAGTGCATATTGTGGCCGTAAACAACGGTATTCCTGGGCAGGTTTTTGAAATCCTTTATTCTGTAATCATAGAAAGGCACACCGTAGTTTGTCCACTTTTTATAGATGTTTCTCTTGAGATAATAATCGTTGTCCGCGCCCTGCGCTATGGGCAGGTTTATCTCAAGCGCGGGAATGGAAATCCATCCCTTGAGGTCTTCGTTGATTGCGTATAGCTTCTTATATTTCGCGAGCATGCCGGCGGGGTAATTTGTATCGTCGCCGTCCTCAACCTCAACCTCTTCAACCGTGCCGGTAACGCCCGTGTCGATTGTGTCGGTGATTGTGGACTCGTTCTTCTTGTATTTATACGGCTCAATGAGATACTGGTTGGCAAGGATGCCGCAGCTCACGATAATAACGATAATAGATATTACGAGTATGATTTTGCGGATGGTGTCGCCCCTGTATTTTTTGCCGCTGAGCTCAAGGGCCTCAACCTTTGCCTGCCTTCTCTCTTTTCTCGATATCTTGCCGTCGTCCTCAATTATTTCATCGGGCTCAACGCCGACCGTCCTCTGACCGTCGCCGGGCAGAAGGTCAAGCACGAGCCCGTTTTCCTGCGCGGTTTCTTCCGGGATGGTCACAACGAAGGATTCGTCCTTAGCCGGCTGCTCGGTATCGCTCTGCTGCGGAGCGGGCGCCGGACTGTCGCCGAGAAGAGCGGCGAGTTCGGAAGCGAATTCGGGGGAGTCGGTGTCTATTTCGCCGGGGGCTTTCGGAGCGGCGGGCGCCGCGGGTGCGGGAGGCGTGAAATCCTTTGTGAGATCGTTTGCCTTGGAGATATCGCTGACAAAGGGAGCGATTTCCTCGTTTGACTCTATGCCCGAAATGATCTCCTCAAAACCGGCGTCGTTATTCGTGGCCGTCTTGAGCGATTCAATCATATTCATTATATCGCTCTTGGCGCTGTCGTTTTCTTCGGGAGTGACGGGCTCCGCGTTTTCTTCGGGCTTTATCGTCACGCGCGGGGGCTCGATATATTCATCGGGGCTCATCCATTTTTCGCCCGCGCTCTCCGCCGCGAGGTCATCGAGCTTTTTGGGCACGATGGTCACGGGACCGGAACTCATAATGTCGTCATAGAGCGACTGAAGCTCGTCCTCGATGTTTTTTTCGGTTTTCTCAATATCCTCGTGGAAGCCGTCGAACAAAACCTCGTCGCTGTCCTTGTCGGAGAGAAAACTGCCGAGGTCTATTTCGGTGAGGGCTTCTTCGTCCGCTATTGAATTGATTTCGGGAATCTTTTTATCTGAATCTGCCATATTGATTGCTCCTTCCGGCTGCAGTAGTCTTGCTTTTTATCAGTTGGGGCTGGGCTCCCATCTTGCCGCGTTCTTGTAAGGATTGGTCTTGCCGTTCGCGTTGTACCATATCTGAGGTCTGCGGTAATCGGGATTATCTTTGACGGCGGAGGTGTCAATGCTCTCATCCTCGCCCTCGTGCAGAAGTCTGCCGACGACAACGAGACGGGTGTCAACATTCTTGCCGTAATCATAGATACAGGTGGAAAGGGTAATCACCTTGTCGGTAGGCTCGAGCGAAACACCTGTTTCGTAAAGCGCTCTTTGCTTTACCTGCTCGATATAGCCGACCATATTGCTCTCTGACATATCGGGGTAGATATAGTTGAAGAAATAGCCGTTATCCGCGGAGGGCTCTGTGGTGGAGTAGAATACCGCGCAGATTTTATAGGTGTATTCGCCTTTGAGAGTTGTGAGGCGGATAATCGGGCTGTTCTTGAATGTATCCTTGCTTCTGAAATCGTAAAGCGAGCGGAAGGACTGTTTGGGGATACCGCCGAGTCTGCCTGTTGTGTGGCCGTGAATAATCATATTCTTTGAGAGCGAGCCGTCACCGTTGCACCTGTAATCGAGGTAAAGGTTGCCGTAGTTAAGCGAGCTTGTCTCGGTAGTGTATCTCTCATAAAAATCGTAGGTGAGGTAGTGGCTGTTGTCCTTCGCCTGCACGATGGCCGTGTCAATCTCGGTGCCGGGAACGGCAAGGCGGGCAACCGTATTTTTGTTTGCGGCGTAGAGCGCCTTGAGAGATTCGGGTATGCCTTCGGGATACTTTACGTTTTTCATGTTGTTGGCGGTAATGGCGCCGAGCTCCTGCGAGAGGGCGTCTGTTTTGATTTCCGTCTGCGCCTTCCAGCCGGACTGTGCCGCGGGAGTTTCCTGCGCCGGCTTTTTCATAAAGTTAGTTGCCGTGAGTGCGATTAAAGCAACGATGGCAACAGCGAAAACTATGCAGACCGCCTGCCAGATTTTTTTGCTCATCTGTCTGTCTCCTTAATATATTTGCGAATCAGGTTAAGCGCCCTCGATGAGGCCACAAACCTGTTGTATTCTCTGTCATTTCTGCCCGTCTCGATTTTTTCGCAGACTTCAAAGCCGTCCGCGCAAAGGGCAGTGTATATAAGCCCGGGGGCTTTCCCCTCTTCGTCGGAATCAGGTCCGGCGAAGCCCGTTACCGAAACGCCGATATCGGCGCCGGAAACCTTTTTGATTCCTCTCGCCATCTCGCGCGCGGTCTCTTCGCTGACCGCTCCGTAAGTTTCGAGAGTTTCGTGACTCACGCCCAGAGCCTTTTCCTTCACGTCATTCGCGTAGGTCACAACGCCGTGATGAAATACCGCGCTCGCGCCCGGGATATCCGTTATGCGTTTCGCGACAAGGCCCGCCGTGCAGCTTTCCGCTACGGCGACAGTGAGATTTTTTTCTTTGAGAAGCGGCACAACCGCCTCTTCAATGCCGTTTACATCTATGCCGTAAACATAATCGCCGAGCCGTTTTTTAAGCTCCTCGATTACGGGCATAGCGAGGGAGTCCGCCTCTTCGGATGTTTCCGCCCTCGCGGTGACTCTTAAAAACGCCTCACCCATCTTGCAGTAAGGGGCGACCGTGGGGTTTTCGCTGTCGAGCAGCTCGCCGGCGGCTTGCGCCATGTTGCTTTCGCCTGTCTCCATTGTGCGCACCTGATGGGAAACTATTGTGCAAGTGCGGTATTCCTCAAGGAAGGGAACCACACTCTGCCTGAACATCGGCTCCGCTTCGTAAGGCGGGCCGGGGAGAAGCACAAGCGTCTTGCCGTCCTTTTTCATGCCGAGGCCGGGCGCCGTGCCGTTGAGGTTGTGAAAAACAGTAGCTTCGGCGGGAGCGTAGGCCTGGCGCAGGTTTGAGCTTGCCATAGTCCTGCCGGCTCTGTCAAAATATGCCTTTATCTCCGCCTCAAGCTCCGGCCTGAAAACGAGTTCATAACCGAATTCCTTTGTGCAGATGTCTCTTGTGATGTCGTCGGGTGTGGGTCCGAGGCCTCCGGTAGTGATTACGATATCGCTTCTGCCGAGAGCAGTTTTAACTGCGTCTGACAAACGCCCGGGATTGTCGCCCACCGCGGTGTGATACAAAACGGAAATGCCCATATCCGCGAGAGCCCTCGAAAGAAACCTTGTGTTGGTGTTGAGAATGTCGCCGAGAAGTATCTCGGTGCCCACCGCCAGAATTTCGCATACCGCCATCATATCACCGCCTTTTGTATCTTATTTTGCGTATATGTTAATAAATCTTGCTTTTTCAGCCGCTTCGAGCACCATCGGCTCAAAATCAAACGCCTTCTCCGCGTCCTCAACATAGCCGACGGACGGCCTTGTTTTGGGGTGCTTCGGAGTGAATACCGTGCAGCAGTCCTCATAGGGGAGCACGGAAATATCGAAAGTGTCTATCTTGCGTGAAATCGCGATAACCTCATCCTTGTCCATACCGATGAGCGGACGGAAAACGGGCATATCGCACACCGCCTCGGTGCAAATCATCGCGTGCAGGGTCTGGCTCGCGACCTGACCCACGCTCTCGCCCGTTATGAGCGCGCCCGCGTTTTCACGCGCGGCGATAATCTGCGCCACTCTCATCATCATGCGGCGCATAATGACGGTGAATATATCCTCGGGGCAGTTATCCTTGATTTTTTCCTGAATGTCGGTGAAGGGCACGACCCACAGGCCTATTCTGCCCGAGTATTTCGCGACCTGACCGAGAAGCGAATGCACCTTCTGCTCCGCCCTCTCGCTCGTATAGGGAGGTGAAGCGAAATGCACCGCCACAAGCTCAAGCCCTCTTTTTGCCATCATATAGCCGGCAACGGGGCTGTCTATGCCGCCCGAGATGAGCAGGCACGCCTTGCCGGAGGAGCCTACGGGCATACCGCCCGCGCCCTTAATCTGCGAGCCGTGGATAAACGCGTATTCGTCTCTTATTTCAACGTTCACGGTAACGTCGGGGTTATGTACGTCAACGCTGAGGTGAGGGAATCTGCCGAGCAGGTAGCCGCCCGTCTCCCTGCAGATTTCGGGGGACTGAAGCGGAAATTTCTTGTCGCTCCTCTTTGCCTCCACCTTGAAAGTTGAGGCGCCGTTAAGCTCATCCGCGAGATATTCGCCCGCGGTTTTGAGGATGGTCTGAAAATTCTTTTCAACCGCCGCCGCTCTCGAAAACGCCGCGATGCCGAAAACCCTTGAGATTCTCTCGCACGCTTCATAGAGGTCGATGTCCTCGCTCTCCGGCTCGGCGACAATCGTTGACTGCGCAACCGTGAAGGTGAATTTGCCGAGGGACGAAAGGCGGTGCTTCATATTCTTGATGAGTATGTCCTCAAATGTGCGCCTGTTTAGGCCCTTGAGGGCAAGCTCGCCGTTTTTGATGAGAATAACTTCTTTCATATTACAGTGTGGACCTTATCTCTTTCTTGCCCTGCGCTATCATCTCGCAGAGGCAGGATATTTCTTCTTTGGTGGTGTATCTCGAGAAACTGATACGAATGGGGCTCTCGAGCCGCCTGTCGTCAAGACCCATTTCTTTGAGCACCCTGCTCTTTTTACCCTTGGAGCAGGCGGAGCCGGCGGAAACGCACACACCCTTTGATGAGAGGAAATTAAGCATCGGCTCGCTCTTTATGCCGGGAATTGATATATTCGTTACATAAGGCGACGCGTCTTCGGGAGAGTTTATGGCTATGCCGCCGATATCTTCAAATTCAGAGAGCATAAACGCCCTGAGCTCTTTCATTTTTTCAAGCTCTTTTCCCGTATCGGGCAGAGCCTTTACCGCCGCGCCGAATGCCGCTATAGCGGGCACAGCCTCGGTGCCGGGGCGCAGTTTCATCTCCTGCTCGCCGCCGAAAACGCGGGGAAGTATTTTAACCTTTTTGCTCACATAGAGAGCTCCCGCTCCCTTGATGCCGTGAATCTTGTGGGAGCTTACCGTCATAAGGTCAATGCCGCACGATGCGGGGCGCAGGTCGATTTTGCCGAAGGCCTGCACGGCGTCGCAGTGAATGAGCGCGGGGGATTTCGCCCTCATTGCCGCGCGTTTTGCGCACTCAAAGGGCATCACGCTGCCCGTTTCGTTGTTAATTGCCATTATGCTGATGAGGATTGTGTCCGCCGTGACGGCGTCATACAAATCGCTCTCGCTGATTTTGCCCTGACTGTCGAGCTTTAATCTCACAACCTCAAAGCCCTCGCCCTCAAGCTTTGTGAGCGCCTCGTAAACAGCGGGGTGCTCCGCCTCGGTTGAAACTATCCTTTTGCCCAGGCGCTTCATTTTTTCCGCGGCGCCGAAAACGGCGAGATTGTCGCTCTCCGTACCGCCGGAGGTGAAGAATATCTCTTCGGGCGCGCAGTGAAGCTTTTCCGCGAGCGCACCGCGGGCGCCGTCAATAACGGCATTTGCCTCGTTGCCCGCCGCGTGAAGGGAGGAGGGGTTGCCCCACAAATCCGTCATCACGCGCTGTGCCGCTTCCACCGCTTCGGGGCAGGGTTTTGTTGTGGCGCTGTTGTCAAAATAGGCGTTGATTTTCATCTTTATTCTCCGTCGGAATGTATGGAAAAAGAGTTTTGAGAGGCAAAAAACGCCGGTAAAATCGGCCGGGTTTTCAAATGCCCGCAAAAACCCATTTTAGGATATATTTTATGTATTATACTATAAAATAATAGAAAATTCAAGTTTTTTGTTGACCGGAGCAATCCGCAGCCGGCCGCAGAGCGAATTTTTACCGTTGAAACGGCGGAAAAATTATGATAAGATAGTCGCGTAATAATTACAGCAAGGAGATATAAAAATGAAGCGTAAAATCATTGCTTTACTGCTCGCCGCGGCGATTATCGCCGGCTGTTTCGTACCTGCGGGCGCGGCGTCGGACAGCGCGGAAACTCAGGCCTATGACGGCTGCCCCTTCATCCTCGTCAGAGGTATGGAATTTGACGGCCTCACATATAAGGCAGGCACCGCCGAGGAGAGAAACTGCCTCGGTGAAATCAAGGCAGGCGAATTAATCAAGGCAGTCGGCAAAGGCATCGCCTCGGGCGTTTTTCACCATAACATCGATTATTTCACAGAGTCCGTGATTGAATATGTTAAGGAAATCATGGGCCTTATGGCGTGCGACGAAAAAGGCAATTCAAAATATGACGTCTCGGTCAAGAATTACACAAAGTCCATGGCGAATTATCCCGAGCTTTTCGAACTTGACGGTGTCAATGAAAACGGTATTTTGAAGGCGGCGGCAGAGAGATACGGCGCGGAAAACGTTTATTATTACAAATACGACTGGCGCCTTGACCCGTTTAAGCATGCCGAGAGCATAAACGCCCTGGTAAATCAGGCGCTCGAAGACTCCGGCAAGAGCAAGGTGAATCTTGTCTGCTGCTCAATGGGCGGCATAGAAGCCCTCTCTTATCTCTACAAGTACGGCAGCGATAAAATCAACCGTCTGATGTTTATGTCCTCCACGTTTTTCGGCACTCACGTAACAACGGATGTGCTCAGGGGCATAGTCGAGGTTGACCCTTTCTATCTCTACACTTTTGCTTATCAGAACCTTGCCGAAAACAACAAACCGCTCAAATGGCTGTTTGATTTCCTTTACAAAATCAAAGTGTTTGACGGCCTGTGCAATCTCGTGAACGATAAACTCATCCCCAAGATGAAAGATAAGGTTTACGACGAATTCTTAAAGCCCGTTTTCGGCACGATGCCTTCCGTATGGGCCCTCGTTCTGCCCGAAGGATACGATGAGGCGGTTGAGTATATATTCGGCGCAGAGAAAGAAAAATACGCCGATTTCATTGCTCTGACCGAAGAGTATCAGGAACTCGCCGCTCAGCGCGAGAGCGTGCTCAGAGACGCAAAGGCCGGCGGCACGTCGATAGGCGTTGTGGGCAATTACAACCGCGCCTGCGTTCCCGTTTACCCCGGAGGAGGCGGCAACGGTGACTCCGTGCTTGAATCCGACAGGATTCTCGGCGCCGCAAAGGTTGCGCCTCTCGGCGAAACCCTCGGCGACAATTACGTTCCGAAGGACGAAAAGCGCCTCTCCCCCGACAGAGTGGTTGACCTCTCCGATGTTATCTTCCCCGAAAACACATGGGCAATCGAGGGCGCTCCTCACGTTTCCTGCAGCTACGGCACGGACTATTCCGATTTCCTCTTCTGGGCAGTCGATTTCGACGGCGACCTCAACGTAAACAGCAGCGAAAAATATCCGCAGTTCATGCGCTCGTCAAAAGACCAGGAGCTCAGAATGTGGTAACACAAAGCTCCTCTGCTCGTCATTAAAGCATCAAAAAAGAACCTGCGTTTGCAGGTTCTTTTTACGTTAAAAATTTTGTGTTATTTAATCATGCTCTCTTCCCAGGATGCGTAGGGTTCTATGCCGAAGATTGAGCATACTGTCGGAGCGACATTCGCGAGGCCGAAATTGCCGTCCTTTATCTCATAATCCTTCTTTGAAACGATGATAAAGGGCACGGGGTTGAGGGAGTGAGCTGTTCTGACCGCGATTTCGCCCTTCTTGTTTTTCTCGAGCATTTCGTCCGCGTTGCCGTGATCGGCGGTGATGAGCACGGTGTAGCCCGTCTCCTCTGCGGCCTTGAGAGCTCTTGCTATGCCGAGGTCAACGCTCTCAACAGCGGTGATTGTGGCGGCGAGGGAGCCCGTGTGGCCGACCATATCGCCGTTGGGATAATTACAGCGGATAAAATCATATTTGCCGCTCTTCATCGCCTCGATGATTGCGTCGGTCACTTCCGCGCTCTTCATCCAGGGGCGCTCGTCAAACGAGACCTTGTCGGAGGGGATTTCCATATATGTTTCAAGCTCTTCGCTGAATTTGTCGCTTCTGTTGCCGTTCCAGAAATAGGTGACATGGCCGTATTTCTGCGTTTCGGACACGGCAAACTGGGTCATACCCTTTGAAACGAGAAGCTCGGAGAGGGTGTCCTTGATTTCAGGGGGATTAACGAGGTATCTCACGGGGATTTTGAGGTCGCCGTCATACTGAAGCATACCTGCGTAAACCACGTCGGGCTTCGCGCCTCTGTCAAAATAACTGAACTCGTCATAGTCGAACGCCATAGAGATTTCAAGCGCTCTGTCGCCCCTGAAGTTGTAGAGAATCACGCTGTCGCCGTTCTCAACTTTGCCGAGGGGGGCGCCGTCCTTCGCGATAACGAAAGGCGGTAAATCCTGGTCGATAACTCCGTCATTTTCGGCGCGGTAGGTTTCGATTGCCTCTTTGGCGCTCGCAAACTGTCTGCCGATACCTTTGACGTGCGTATCCCAGCCGAGTTTGACCATATTCCAGTCCGCCTGATAGCGGTCCATGGTGATTTTCATTCTGCCGCCGCCGGACGCGATATCCGCGGTGAAGCCGTCGCCGTTGAGCTTCGCGATTTCCGCCTCGAGAGCGTCAACATAGGTGAGAGCCGAAGTGGCGGGCACATCTCTGCCGTCAAGCAGGATATGAACGTGCGCCTTTTTGATGCCCTCGTCCTTTGCCTTCGCGAGCATTGCGAAAAGGTGGGAGATATTTGAGTGAACATTGCCGTCGGAAAGAAGGCCGAGGAAGTGAAGGGCGCTGCCCTTGCTCACACAATTTGAAACTATCTCTTTCCAGGCGTCGGATGTGTAAATCTTGCCGGAGGCGATGGACTCGTTCACGAGCTTCGCGCCCTGCGAATAAATCTGACCGCAGCCGAGAGCGTTGTGGCCGACCTCGCTGTTGCCCATATCGTCATCCGAGGGGAGACCTACGGCGTCGCCGTGCGCCTTGAGACGGGTGTTGGGGCACTCTTTGAGAAGGCGGTCGAGAGTGGGGGTGTTGGCAAGGGTAACCGCGTCACCGAGGCCGGTCTTTGAGAAGCCCACGCCGTCCATCACTATGAGTAAAACTTTTTCAGACATATTGTTCCTCTTTCTGAAACGGGAGCCGCGCGGGGCGACTCCCGTTAAAATATATTATTTGCTTGCCGCGTCAACGATAACCGCGAATTTGTCCGCCTTGAGTGATGCGCCGCCGATGAGGCCGCCGTCAACATCATACTGAGCAAGAAGCTCGGCCGCGTTGCCGTCGTTCATTGAGCCGCCGTACTGGATAACGAACTTGTCAGCGTCCGCCTTTGAGTAAAGGCAGGCGATGAGCTCGCGGATGATTTTGCAAACTTCGTTTGCCTGCTCGGGAGTGGCGGTTTCGCCGGTGCCGATTGCCCAAACGGGCTCGTAAGCTATGATGATGTTGCCGAGCTCTTCGGCCTTAACGCCGGAGAGAGCAACCTTTGTCTGCTTGCAGACGATTTCGGAGGTGATGCCGAGCTTTCTCTCGGAAAGCACTTCGCCTACACAGAGGATAACCTTGAGGCCTGCGTTGAGAGCGGCTCTTACGCGGTCGCGTACGGTCTCGTCGGTCTCGCCGAAATACTGTCTTCTCTCGGAGTGGCCTATGATAACATAGGGCACGCCCGCGGCCTTGAGCATCTCTGCGGAGATTTCGCCCGTGAATGCGCCTTTTTCCGCCCAGTGGCAGTTTTCAGCGCCGATTTTAATGTTTGAACCCTCTGCCGCTTCCATAGCCGCGAAAAGATCGATGAAGGGTACGCAAAGCACCACTTCGCAATCTGCGTTTGCCACAAGAGGCTTCATCTCTTCGATAAGGGCTTTTGCCTGCGCGGGGGTATTGTTCATTTTCCAGTTACCTGCGATAACGGGCTTACGGAGTGATTTATCCATTTTATTATCTCCTTTAAAGATTTATTTGTCGTTAACTGCTTCGATGCCGGGAAGAGCTTTGCCCTCAAGGAACTCAAGGGATGCGCCGCCGCCGGTTGAAATGTGGGTCATCTTGTCGCCGAAACCGAGCTGGTTGACAGCCGCTGCGGAGTCGCCGCCGCCGATGATGGTGACAGCATCGGACTCTGCGAGAGCTTTCGCAACAGCGAGTGTGCCCTTATTGAGAACGGGGTTCTCGAAAACGCCCATGGGGCCGTTCCATACAACGGTCTTCGCGTGCTTGATTTCGAGGGCGAAATTCTCTGCGCTGACGGGGCCGATGTCGAGGCCTTCCATGTCCGCGGGAATCTCTCTTGAATCAACAACTCTCGTCTCGATGGGAGCGTCAATGGGATCGGGGAAGCCGGGGCCTATAACGGTGTCGATGGGAAGAAGGATGCGAACGCCCTTATCCTGGGCCTTTTTAAGCATTTCTTTGCAGTAATCAATCTTGGAATCGTCGCAGATTGAAATGCCTATTTCGTAACCTTTTGCCTTGATGAAGGTGTAGGCCATACCGCCGCCGATGATGAGGGTATCTGCCTTGTTGATGAGGTTATCGATAACATTGAGTTTGTCGGCAACTTTAGCGCCGCCGAGAATGGTAACAAACGGTCTCTCGGGGTTTTCAACCGCATTGCCGAGATATTTGAGCTCTTTGCCCATGAGGTAGCCGACAGCCGCCTCCTGAACATACTGAGCAACGCCGACTGTGGAGCAGTGCGCTCTGTGAGCGGCGCCGAACGCGTCGTTTACGTAAATGTCGCAGAGACTCGCGAGATCCTTGGAGAACTCCTCGCCGTTTTTGGTCTCTTCGGGGCGGAAACGGGTGTTTTCAAGCAGCACTACGTCGCCGTCTTTCATTGCGGCAACAGCGGCTCTCGCATTGTCGCCCACAACGGTGTCGTCAGCGGCGAACACAACCTCTTTGCCGAGTTTCTCGGAAAGTCTCTTTGCAACGGGAGCGAGTGAAAACTTTGCCTCGGGGCCGTTTTTGGGCTTGCCGAGATGGGAGCAGAGAATAACCTTCGCGCCGTCGTCAATCAGCTTCTGAATGGTGGGAAGCGCGCCGTTGATTCTGTTTTCGTCGGTGATGACGCCGTCTTTGAGGGGCACGTTGAAGTCACAGCGGACAAGCACTCTTTTGCCCTTCGCGTTGATGTCGTCAACCGTCTTTTTGTTAAGTAAGCTCATATAATGTTCATCCTTTCGGTATATTTTTGCCGATAATATTATAAAGTAAAGCGCCGGATAATTCAAGGAATTTTTCTTGACAAAATAAACGAAGTTGAGCCGTTTGCGGTTAATTTTTTATCTTGACTTTACAATGACTTTTTGATATTATACCACATAGCGCAAACGCCCCCATAGTTAAACGGATATATCAAGGGGACAAGCCCCTTGATGAATGACGTCGCTTCGCTCCTTATTGAATAAGCCCTTCAGCGGCTTTAATTGAATACATATGCCTCCTTAGTTAAATGGATATAACAGACCCCTCCTAAGGGTCAGTTGAGGGTTCGATTCCCCCAGGGGGTGCCAGGCAAGAAGCGTCTTTCGGAAACGAAAGACGCTTCTTGCAATGATATCCGTTCCTGACAGAACGGGTGATATACGCTTCGCGTGTGAAATGTTTTCTTGCGGAAACATTTCTGGTTGCTTCGCTCCGATTATATTGCGTGACGCACATAAACGCCTGTCTTCACTTGCGCGTTGAGGCGCAAGCCTTGTCAAAAACATCCCGCCTCCGGAAACGGAGGCGGGATTGGCTTTTTTTATTTGCTCAGCTGTTTGTTGATTTCTTTCTCGTTGATTTTGGTGCTGAGGAAAACAATCGCGTAAACTATAACATAGATAACAATGAAACCGGGGAGCACGCCCTTGAGGAAAACAGCGGCGGAATCAACAATGCCGAGGATGAGATTTGTCACAAGCACTATCGCGAAGGTCAGCACAAGGTGGATGGATGTGAGCGCCGGGAGGGGAAGCTTATCCGTAAACATTATTCTTGTTACAAGGCCGATGAGGAAGGATGCCGCGAGCCATATTAAAAGGTCTTTGACCGCTATTGCGTCCGAATCGCTTATAAGATAGCTGATGGCTGTGATTACCGAGCCGATGCCCGTGCCTACAATACCGAAAAGAAATACATTCTGAAGTTTTTTCATAATAATTATCTCCTTACAAATTCTTTGAATGAGTTGAAATACTTTCTGGAAATCACAAGAGTGTCGCCCGTCTTTTTGATTTTCGCGGTGTAGTTTCCGCTGAATTCCGCGGAAATTGACTGAACGAAGTTGATGTTGACGATTGTGCTCTTGTTAATCTGGATAAATCCTTTTGCTTTGAGCGAATCGGAAAGCTCATACAGCTTTTCCCTGACCTCATAGGTTCCGTTTTCCGTCGCGGCGTAAGTTTTGCCGGCGGAGGATTCAAAGTAAATGATGTCAGCGGGGTTACAGAGTATGCTTTCATCCTCGCCCTGAAGCAAGATTTTGCCGAATGCCGAAGCGCTGCCGAGGACCGATACCAGGTTAAGCGCTTCCGCGCTCTGTATGTCGCCCCTGATGATTACTTCGAGCTCATTATTTCCGGCCTGTTCCAAACTGATTTTCAAACAATCACCTCCTGATGACTGCAGTATATCTCAAATGTATTTCTCTGTCACAAAAAAACCGTCAAGCGGTAGAAAAACGCGCATAACACGCAGAAAACTGCTTATAAAATGACTGAAACGTCCTTTTCGTTTTTTCCGTAAGGTCAATATATCACAAAACGGGGCGCCCTGCAAGGACTTCGCCGCGCTTAAATCCGCAATCCCGTTAAAATTCCGGGCGCTTTTCTCCTGTTATAATGAACTTTCTTTTATATTGCCCTTTCTTAAACAAATGAATACCTCTGTAATGCCCGCAGGCTGTTGCCCGCGGGCTTTTTTGCGCTTTTTCCGCTCAGAATCCTGCGTTCATTCCCCTTTTTGTTGCATTCACGCCACAAAGCGAAAAACCGCCGGTTTTTGAGTTATTCTGTGGATGCAGTCAAACAAAAACACAACTTGACGGAGGTAAACAACATGAACATTCCCGAAATCATCTCAGCGTTCCGCGACATCATCTATCCCATCCTCGGCATCGTCGCGGCCATGGCAATCGTCTCAT
Source organism: Ruminococcaceae bacterium UBA1236 (assembly GCA_002309055.1). GTDB lineage: Bacteria > Bacillota > Clostridia > Oscillospirales > Acutalibacteraceae > CAG-177. The sequence continues at coordinate 27,828 of DBWO01000046.1, read as the reverse complement.
TCATCCCCGGCGTTGTCGAAAGCGACAGCAGCGATGATGAGAGCTTCATTCAGGCATTCGTTCACGAAGAAGACAAATAAGTGCCGAAAAACCGTCAACACAAAAAACGAAAACGTAAAAGAAAGGAATCAGACATCATGAAAAAATTTGTATCAATTATTCTTACCCTTGTAACCGCACTCGCAGTATTCACCCCCGCATTCGCCTATGACGAAATTGCCGGTGAAACCGCCGCTTATGTTGAGCAGGCAACCGGAATATACGAAGAAACAGACATATATGAAGAAACAAGCGACACCGAAGAAGCCCTTCTGCCCGAAACTCTCGCGGAGAGTGTTGAAGACGAAGAAGGCCATACCGAAACCGTAAGCGGCGACGAGCTTGTTGAAGAAAACGCCGTAGCAAAGAACCTTGCCGCTCCCGAAGCGCAGAACGGCGCGAACGATGCCGGAGCGGATGAAGAGAAAATTGACGAAGAAAGTTTACCCGTTGCTTATATGTATCTCTGCTCCGCCGGCCCTCACGCACCCTATCTTTTCGGCCACGCGTGGATATGCATTGAAAATATTACAGATGAAGATATAGTGGTAGACGGCGAAACCCTTGAGCCCGGAAGCGTTATGAGCCTCGGTCTTCACTCAGGCAGAGGTATGACCCATAACGAGGAAATGCGCGACTTCAGAGGCAAAACCGTAAACGCGAAGAAAACCACACTCAGGAGAAGCGACCTCTCAACCGCCGAGAACGAAATCGGCAACTCAAGATGGCATTCATACGAGCTCTTCACACACAACTGCACCAATTTCGCGACCTCCGTGTGGAGAAAGACAACCGGCCAGAGCTTCCTTGCTTTCTGCTTCCCCTTCATCGTAAGCCTTCAGATGGCTCTTTCAGGCAGCACAACAAGACTTGCTATCAGATAATTAAATCCTTTCCTTTCTATTTTTTCATATTTTTCTCCTGAATAACCCGCGGTGCGCGGCACCGCAAAAAAGGTTCCTCCTTTCGCCTTTCGTCTGCGCAGGACGGGCTTTGCCCGCCCTGCGCGGATGCCTTTACAGGGCTTTGCCGGTAAGAGCGCTTTCAATCGCGCAAATTTCTGTTGATTTTTATCCTGCGTTATTCTATAATTAAAGTGTTAAGCGTTTTCCAAATAATAACTGAAAGGTGATTGATTATGGACAGTAAAAAAATCCGCAGAGCGGCCATCGGCGCCGGCGTAGCGGCCGTAACGGCAGTAAACGCCGTAAGAGCGTACAAATTCACACCCGAAAAAGTTGATTACGGCAATCCCGAGCCCGAAAATGTTGACGTTGAGAGAGCGATGGCGCATCTCTCCGAGGCCATTTCAATCCCCACGATAAGCTACCCCGAAAAAGAGAAGGTCGATTTTGACCAGTTTTATAAATTCCACGAGTTTCTCGAGCGCTCCTTCCCCCTTCTTCACAAGACTCTTTCCAAAGAGATAGTTGACGAAGCGAGCCTTATGTATCACTGGAAGGGCAAGAGAAGCGACCTTGACCCCATAGCGCTTATCGCGCATCAGGATGTTGTGCCCATTTCCAAAGGCACCGAGGGCGACTGGACCCATCCCCCCTTCAGCGGCTACAATGACGGCGAGTTTATCTGGGGCAGAGGCGCCCTTGATATGAAAAACCACCTCATGGGCGTTATGGAGGCGGTTGAAGCCCTGCTCGAAGAGGGCTTTGAGCCCGAGAGAGACGTTTATCTCTGCTTCGGTCAGGACGAAGAGGTTGTCGCGAACGAAAACGGCGGAGCCGTTTCAATGATGAAGATTTTCAGGGAAAGAGGCATTCACCTTGACTCTCTCATTGACGAGGGCGGCGCAATACTGCCCATCAACATAAAAGGCGTGCTCAACAACAAGAGTCTTGTAGGCATAGGCATTGCCGAAAAAGGCTACTGCGATGTTGAAATATCGCTTGACGCAAAGGGCGGCCACTCCTCACAGCCCCCCAAGCACACCGCGCTCGGCAGAATGGCGGACGTTATCAAGGACCTTGAAGACAATCAGTTCAGCAGCGAGCTTATGCCCTATGTGACACAGCTTTTCAGCAACATCGGCAGAAACTGCACATATCCCGTGCGCCTTGTCACCTGCAACCTCAACTATATGAAGCCCCTTATCAGAACGATAATGAAGCAGATTCCCCCCGCCGCTTCGCTTATCAGAACCACAACGGGCATCACCATGGCGCAGGGCAGCCCCGCCGCAAATGTGCTGCCGCAGAAAGCAAGCATCACCGTCAACTTCAGGATGATGCCGGGCGTTACGGTTGACGACGTTATAAAGCACATCCACAAGGTCGTAAGGAACAAGGATATTGAGGTTAAAATTCTCAAGGCGAAAGAGGCCTCGTCCTTCTCCCCGACCGACTCAAGAGCATTTAAGATTATAAACGATATATGCATGCAGGAAAACCCCGACAACATCGTTGCCCCCTATCTTGTTATGGGCGGCACAGATGCCTGCAACTATGAGCCCGTGTGCGAAAACATTTACCGCTACTCACCCTACAGAGCCGGCGTTGATCTGCTCCTTTGCACTCACGGCACAAACGAGAGAATTCCCTGCGAGGCGGTAGGCCCAGGCGTTGCGTTCTTCAAGAAATACATCCGCCTTGCCTCAAAGGAAGGTTAATCCATGCCCCGGGTGCTTATCGCGCCGGACTCGTTCAAGGGCACTCTCACCGCGCGTGAGGTGTGCGAAATAACGGGACGGGCATTTAAAGACACAATTGAAAACTGCAAAATAACCGCTTTGCCCCTTGCCGACGGAGGAGAGGGGCTTTGCGCCTGTCTGGAGAAAATACGCGGCGGCAGATTTGTTCCCGCACAGGCCCCCGGAGTATTCGGCTCGCCGGTAAAAGCGCAGTATCTTATGCTCGATGACGGCACCGCCGTGATTGAGACGGCATCGGTTGCCGGTCTGCCTCTTGCAGGCGATAAGAAAAACCCCGAAACAGCAACAACCGCCGGCCTCGGCGCGCTTATCCTTCACGCTGAAAAAACGGGCGCGAAAAGGATACTGCTCGGGCTCGGAGGGTCGGCCACAAACGACTGCGGCGCCGGAATGGCGAGTGCTCTCGGCTATGAGTTTTACGGTGAAAACGGCAGAATCGACCGCCCTTCGGGTAAAGACCTCGGCAACATAATTCACATAAAACCGCCTGCGGAAAAGGTGAAAATTCCCGTCACCTGCGCCTGCGATGTGGATAATCCCCTTTACGGGGAAAACGGCGCGGCTTATGTATTCGCTCCGCAGAAAGGCGCCGACGAAGAGATGGTGAAACGCCTTGACGAAGGTCTGCGGAATATAGCGGAGGTCATAAAAAAAGACCTCGGCGCGGATATATCCGGTATGCCCGGAGCCGGCGCCGCGGGAGGCCTCGGAGCCGGCTCCGCGGTGTTCCTCAGCGCAAATCTTCAGAGAGGCATAGACCTCATACTCGACTACGGCGGCTTTGCCGGAAAAGCGGCGCAGGCGGACCTTGTTATAACAGGCGAAGGCCGGCTTGACAGCCAGAGCATGCAGGGCAAGGTCATCTCGGGCGTTGCCCGGAGATGCGCGCCCCTCGGCAAAAAGCTTATCGCGATTTGCGGCTGCGCCGGAGACGGCTGGGAAGAAGCGCTTGAAAACGGCGTTTCCGCGGCATATTTCTCCTGCAATGAGCCGAAGCCTTTTGATGAAGTGATAAAAACCTGCCGCGATGACCTTTACGCCGCGGCAAAGAAAGCCGCTGAGAATTTCGGGAGGGAAATAATTGAGTAAGAAAGAAAAAAGACGGTTTCCGAATATGCCTCTGCTGCTTTGCGCGCTCGCGGCGGCGCTTGCCGGCACCGCGTTTTTCAGGTCACTCAGGGCAATGTGGGTGTTTTATGACCCCTTCCTCAAGGTGACCGGCGGAGCGACGGGGCTGTTTCTGATACTGCTTCTCAACATCGCCGCCCTTCTCACTCTCGCCTGTGTGGGAGCGTATTCGGGCAAAGAGTATTATGAGAAAAAGCCGGTTAAAATTGTCGCGGCAGTCTGCCTCACGCTCACGGCGGTTCTCGTTTTGGCGGACATCGTCATAGCCGTGTTAAACGGTCTGCAGACTAATCTCGTAGTGCTTATGTACCTTAAACATGAGCTTTATTTTGTGATTCCTTTCGCCGTGCTCGTCTTTTTGCTTGTCGCCTTCCCCTTAACGGGGCAGAAGTGCAAAAAGATACTCGCGAGCCTTACTCTCCTTGCCGTTTCGGCGGTGATGCTTTTCAGAATTTTTCCGCCCGCCTCTTATGAAATAACGAGCGACCCCTGCGTTATGGATACGGGCAGCGGCTACTCGGTTGTTTTCCCGACAAACAGGAAAGGCACCGCCTATATCGAATATGAATACGGCGGAAAAACATATAAAACCTACGCGCAGAATAACGGCAGAATAATATCCGACAGATGCCTTCACAGCATAAACGTGCCCTATGAGCACCTTGACGGCAACAGCTACAAGGTGGGCGGCACAAGGGTTATCGAGGATTACAGCTACGGCAGCCGCCTCGGAAAAACCGCCGAGAAGGGCCCCTACACACTTAACACTCCCGTTTCGGACACCCAGAAATATCTTGTGGTGTCGGACTGGCACTCATATCTGAAAGACGCCTACTCCGCAATATCCTATATCGGCGATTACGATGCCGTAATCCTTCTCGGAGACCCTTCCGCGGGTATGGACTTTGAAGAGGAGGCCGTTAAATACATCGCGGATTTCGGCGGCAGACTCACGGGCGGCACAATACCCGCGATTTATGTAAGGGGCAATCACGATACAAGAGGCGAATTTGCCTCAAAGCTGCCCTCATACCTCGGCTACGACAGGCTTTATTATCAGGTCAGCCGCGGCCCCTACTCCTTCCTTGTGCTTGACAGCGGCGAGGATAAAGAGGACTCGCACGCTGAATACGGCGGGCTTAGCGATTACCTCACAAACAGGAGCAAAATGATTGACCGGCTTGAAAGCGCCGGCAAAAGCGGCTCAAAAACAATCGCTCTCTCACACGCGTGGCAGGTGAGCGAGCCCGAAAAGGACCTTTCGATAAGGGCGTGGGACTGCTTTGATAAATACGGCGTGAGTTTCGTGCTGAGCGGTCACATGCACGAATGCCGCTTCATTGACGGCTCGGACGACGCCGAAAAAGAATATCTTGAAAAATACCCCGGTATAACCGCATACCTTGACGGCGGGCATCACGGCAAAACATATATCGCCTCCGCCGTTACCCTGACTCCCTCGGGCGTAAAGTTTGAGGCTTACGACAACAGCGGCAGCAAAGTGCTGGACGAGGAAAAGCCGTGGAGATAAGATAAAGAAAACGGGCTCTCTGCTTCAGGCAAAGAGCTCGTTATTTTCTTTATATATTTCTTTTCTTACTATAGTGAGTGTTTCGGGGCTCATCTCTGCCGCCTTCTCAAGCGTTTCCTCAAGCAGACCGGCATTCAGATTCTGCTGTGTGCCCGTTAAAAGCGCGGTGTGAATAACAGCGGCGTTTCCGTCTGCCTTTGCTTTGAATGAGAGGATAAATTCGCAGAGGTTTACGGTTTTTATACCTCTCTTTGAGCGCTTTTCCGCTTCGAGCGCGCCCGTGCCGATAATTCCGGTTACGGCGCCGGCAAATTTTTCCGCTTCCTCACCGCTTTCAAAACAGGCGGTGATTTCGTAAGCCGCGCTGACAATTTCATTTGCCTTGTCACGCGCTTCGGTCACATCAACAATCTCAAGCCCTTCGGGCAAAACGGCGTTGAGCCGTTTTTTTATTTCATCGGCCGAAATGTCCTCAACCGTTCTTATGTCAAGCGGCTCCCTCTCGCCGGCCGTGCCGAGCGGCAGGGGCAGAAGGAAGGTGAGATAGGGGTGCGGATTAAAACCCTCGGTATACCACAGAGGTATTCCTGCGCGCCTTACCGCCCTTGTGAAACAGCGGTTCATATCGAGGTGCGAGGTGTAAACGGCGAGGCCGCTTTTCTTATACCACAGCCTTACAGAGTTCATTGCACACACCTCCGTTCAGTTTCGCCGCTCCGCAGGCGGAGCACTTTTCGCGGCAAGGAGGAGTTGTGAGCCCCTCGTGCGCCCTCTCGTTTTCGCGCTTTAAGAACGCCTTCGTTACGCCGAAATCGAGATGATCCCAGGGCAGGATTTCATCAAAATCCCTCTTCCTGGCTGTATAGAAAAACGGGTCGATGCCGAATTTTTCAAAGCTCTGCATCCATACGTCAAGCTTCAGGTGCTCCTCCCAGCTGTCAAACTTACAGCCGTTTTTCCAGGCGTATTCAACCACGTCGCAAAGCCGCCTGTCGCCTCTCGCGAAAACGCCCTCAAGAAAGCTCGTGTGCGGCACGTGCCTTGACACTGTGATTTTGCGGGATTTTACGCACTGCATGAGCAGGTTCTGCTTTTCGATGAGCGTGTCGGGCCTGTCCTGCGCCTCCCACTGGAAGGGCGTGAACGGTTTCGGCACGAAGGACGCGACGCTTATGCTCACGTTTACGCTCTTGCCCTTCGGCTTGTTTTCGTTGTGATAAAACTCATCAACAACCGCCTGCGCGAGATTTGCAATGCCCTCAACATCCTCGGGCGTTTCGGTGGGAAGGCCTATCATAAAATAGAGCTTCACGGCAGTCCATCCGCCCGAAAAAGCCTGAGCGCAGGTTGAAAGCACCTCTTTTTCTGTGATGTTTTTATTGATTACATCACGAAGGCGCTGTGTGCCCGCCTCGGGTGCGAACGTGAGACCGCTGCGGCGCACGGAGGTGAGCTGCTCCATAAGCTCCTGCGGAAAATTATCCACACGCAGCGAAGGAAGAGCGATGTTTATCTTGTTTTCGTTTGCCCACGGCAGCATTGAGCGCAGAAGGGTTTCAAGGCCCTTGTAGTCGCTCGTGCTCAGCGAGCAGAGGGATATTTCGTCATAGCCCGTGGAGTCGCAGATTGCTCTGCACTCCCTTTCAACCTCGGCCGGGGATTTTTCCCTCAGAGGTCTGCTGAGGAAGCCCGCCTGACAGAAGCGGCAGCCCCTTATGCACCCTCTGAAAATCTCGACGGTAGTTCTGTCAAACACCGTTTCGAGGAAGGGCACAACAAAGGTTTCGGGCGAAAACATTTTGTCAAGGTCGGCAACATTGCGCTTTACCGCCTTTCCGGGAGCGCCGTCCTTTGCCGTGACGGCGGCAATCGTGCCGTCCTCTTTATATTCAACTTCGTAAAGCGAGGGCACGTAAACGCCCGGTATCTGCGCGGCGGCTTTTAAGAATTCCTCTTTGCCCGCGCCTTTTTTCTTGTATTCCTTAAGTAGGTCGATAAGCTCCATTGTGACCTCTTCGCCGTCGCCGAGCAGGGTCAGGTCAACAAAATCCGCCATCGGCTCAAAGTTGCAGACACAGGTGCCGCCGGCTATAACGAGGGGCGTCAAGCCCTTTCTGTCGGCGCTTCTTACGGGCAGGCCCGAAAGGTCAAGCATATTGAGCACGTTTGTGTAGCTGAGCTCATACTGCATCGTGAAACCGATTATGTCAAAGTCCTTAACCGCGTCGCCGCTTTCGAGGGCGTAGAGCGGAATATTTTCGCTTCTGAGGATTTCCTCCATATCAACATCGGGGGCAAAAACTCTCTCGCACCTCGCGTCGTCACGGGAGTTTACGAGCGAGTAAATTATCTTCATCCCGAGGTGCGACATGCCTATTTCATAGGTGTCGGGGAAGCAGAAAGCGTATGAGATATCAACGCTGTCACGGTCCTTGACAACGCTGTTGAGCTCTCCGCCCGTATATCTGCCCGGTTTCTGCACCCTGAGCAGGTGTTTTTCAAGTTTTTCGGGATACATAGATTTACCTGCTTATCCGATATTTTTATGCCTTCTTTACCCTTCGAAGGCGTTGCCGATATAGTTAATGCCAACGGGTTTATAATCACTGCCGAGGAGCACCTCGCACACATCAAAAACGGCGGTGCTCTCTCTGCCCGTAACGGTCATAAAATGGTTTGCCGTGAGCGAGATTCTGTTTTGCTTGAAGTCGTCAACAGCGTCCGCCGGGCGCGTTTCCGAGGATTCATCACGGGTCTTGACCTCAATAAAATGCAGCACTCCGCCCTTTTCGGCGATTATATCAATCTCGCCGAAATGACAGCTGTAGTTTGTGGTGAGGATGTGATATTTATTATCCCTGAGATATCGCGCGGTGAGGATTTCGCCCCACACGCCGGATTTGTTTTTAATCATTTGCCCTCACCCGTTATCTTTTTGAGAAATGAGAGGCGGTGATGCTCCGATATGCCGTATTTTTCAATGCACTCATAGTGAAGCGCGGTGCCGTAGCCCTTGTGTTTCGCGAACTGATACTGCGGCAGTTCTTTATCGAGCTCATACATATATCTGTCCCTGCTGACTTTCGCGAGTATTGATGCGGCGGCGATTGACGGGCTTTTCGCGTCGCCCTTGACTATCGTTTCCGCCGGAATCGCAAGAGGGGGCATACGGTTGCCGTCGATGAGGGCGTAATCCGCGGGGATGCCGAGCGCCTCAACCGCCCTTCTCATAGCGAGATAGGTTGCCTGAAGGATGTTGATTTCATCAATCTCTTTCGCGCTCGCCGTACCTATGCCGTAAGCGACGGCGGTTTCCTTAATAATGTCAAAAAGCTCTTCCCTTTTCTTTTCGGAGAGCTTTTTTGAATCGTTGAGGCCGGGAATATCCGCGCCTTCCGGCAATATGACCGCCGCGGCGTAAACGGGGCCGGCAAGAGGTCCTCTGCCCGCTTCATCCACACCGCAAACGAGTTTGTATCCGCGCTCACGCGCGAGTTTTTCATAGTTATAATCCATAATTACTCCTTCCCGATAAGCTTTTTATCGTAAGTGTCGGTAAGAAGATTGTTGAGGTATCTCGTGCCGAAGGAATCAAAGCTGTCGTTTATGCCGTGGCTCGCGGCGAGATTGCTCTCGTAAGCCTCGAGCGGATAAACGCGGATTTTTGACATATTCATGCCGTAGTGAGTGACTATACCCGAAATCCTGAAATTCTCTATCGAAACGGTTCTTTCCTCTTTGTTCTTTATAACATCAAACTTAAGCATGCCGCCGAGCAGCATATCCGCCCTCGAGGCGCAGGAAACGGCGTTTCCGAGCGAATAGACGGCAAATACCCTGCGCCCGTCCGCGGCGTCAATGTATTCCGCTTCCTGTATAACGCCGGGGTGTGTGCCGATGATAACATCCGCGCCCCAGTCGGCCGCCTTGGCGGCAAGTTCTCTCTGCGATTCGGTAATCTCTTTGTCAAACTCGCTGCCCCAGTGAGCGCAAACGATAACTACATCCGCTTTCTGCTTTGCAAAAGCGATTTTCTCGCCGAGCTGTATCTCATTCGAGGCAAGCGAAATAACCGCCTCGGAGCCCTCGGGCAGGTTGTTGCCGCCCGTTGACTCGGTAAAGGAAACATATGCAAACTTGATGCCGTTTTTCTCAACCATTGTGAGGGCGTTTGCGTCGTCGGCGTTTCTGTAGGCGCCTATCGCGGTGACCTCCTTGCTCTGCCAGTAATCAAGGGTGTTGATGAGGCCCTCCTCGCCGTAGTCAAGGATATGGTCTGTCGCGAGATTGATAACGTCAAAACCCGTTTTCACAAGCTCGTCACCGAGCTCGACGGGGGAATTGAATCTGCGGTCGCCGCTGACACCGTGACCCGATGAAATAACGGAATCCTGCGTGATAATCGAAACGTCCGCTTCCGTTACGGCGTCCTTGATGTTTTCATAAACCATGGCGAAATCGTAGCCGCCCGTGTTGCTTCTGTCCTTCGCCTGCAGGATGAGTTCATCCTGAATTATGTTTGAGCCGACCGCGAGCACGGTGGCCTTTGTGAAAATTTCGCCCTCTTCCTCCTCACGTGAAGCGCTGCCCGAGGTAAAGAAAAGCACCCCGATGCAGATTACATCAAGGAATAATACCGCGCATAAAAATATCGCGAGCACTTTTCTCATTATCGCACAGCCCTTTCGTAAGATTTTCAGTCAAGCGTTATTCTGCCGAGGCGCCCGTCCCTGAATTCATCAAGCAGCATCACCGCGGCGCGCTCGGTATCGTATTCGCCTTTTCTTAAAAGCATGCCTCTTTTCTGCGCTATAAGCTCAAGCAGCTCATAGGGCTCGAGGTCCTCGAAATCGCTTATATTGTACCTCGCGGCAAGGTTGCCGGGGTATTCGTTTCGCATAAAGTCAAGAAACCGCACGGCGATTTCCTGCACATCGGTTATATGCTCCTTGATTGAACCGATGTAAGTGAGCTTAAGGCCCACATCCGGGTCTTCGAATTTCGGCCAGAGCACGCCGGGCGTGTCAAGCAGCTCGATACCTTTGCCGATATTAAACCACTGGTTGCCTCTCGTCACGCCGGGGCGGTTTTCGACCTTTGCCCTGTTCTGCCCCGCCATACGGTTGATGAAAGAGGATTTGCCCGTGTTGGGTATGCCCACAACCATAACTCTCAGGGGCTTTCCCTCCATGCCTTTTTCCGCGTTTTTGCGGATTGTTTCGCTGAGCACCTCGCGCACCGCCGCCTGAAATTTATCGAGCCCTTTGCCGGTGTTGCACTGCACGGCGATTGCCCTTATGCCCGCGTCGTTAAAATACTTTATGTATCTCTCGGTCGCGTCCTCTGCGGCGAGGTCGCATTTATTGAGGAGGATGAGGCGCGGCTTTGAGCCGACTATCTCATCGATTTCGGGGTTTCTGCTGCTCAGCGGCACTCTCGCGTCCGTTATCTCGCAAACGGCATCAACAAGAGGCAGGCTCTCTTTGATGAGCCTGCGCGTTTTTGCCATATGACCGGGAAACCAGTTTATGTTGTTGATATTTTCATCCATTGTTCTTGTCTATTTTGAAGTCGCCGAAAGGCACTACTCTGAAAAGAGCCTTTCCGAGCAGGTAATCCTCCCTGATGAGGCCCACTCTTGAGTCTCTGCTGTCGGTTGAAGCGTTTCTGTTATCGCCCATTACAAACACATAGCCCTCGGGCACGGTGACGGGCCCGGTGTAATCCTCGGGCTCCCTTGTGGTTTCGTTGATATAGGGCTCATCAAGAACCACATCGTCAACTTTAACTGTGCCGGTGGAGAAATCTATTTCAACTGTCTGGCCGCCCGTGGCAATTATCCTCTTAACAAGGGTCGGCTCAATATAGTCCACTTTTGAGGGCTGGCAGGTAACGACGATGTCACCCGTTTTGGGTTTCGCGGCATAGGCGGAGAGAATGATTCTGTCCTTATCGTTAAGCGTGGGATACATTGATGTGCCGCTTACGCCGACCGTTCTGAAAACGAAGGAGAAGGCGAGCGAAACAATCACCACCGCGGTCACGGCAATGCCGACTATATCATAAAGGAACGAGCCCTTCTGCTCAGTTTTGTTTTCACTCATTTTTATCGCCTCCGTAGATTTTGCCCGTGTCGGGGGTGATTCTGAAAATCGCCTTGCCGAGCACATATTCATCTCTTATGAAACCTATTTTGGATGAGCGGCTGTCAATGGAATCGTTGCGGTTGTCACCCATCACAAAGACGTGCCCTTCCGGCACGGTGAGAGGAAACTTCATATCATAGTTAATGTGCGTGAGCTCTCTCACATATTCGCTTTCATCCTGCTTTTCGCCGTTTAAGTAAACATATCCGTTCAGAAAGTCTATATCTATTTTGTCGCCCGCAAGGCCGATAACCCTTTTGACAAGGGCGTTGCCCCTCTCCCACGGCTGCGTGATAATCACGATGTCGCCTCTTTGGGGCGAATAAGGCGCGGACCTTACCATAAGCCAGTCGCCGTCATTGAGCGTGGGCATCATCGACTCGCCGCTGACTCCGACAACCCTGACCGCCACGAGAAAAAGAATGAATATCACCATGACGGAGGTTTTAAGGGAATCCGCTATTTCATATAGTGAGGCCACAATGCCTCTTTTTTCTTCGCGGAAGCGGACATAATAGGTCTCTGTCTGCCGTTTGTTCTTCATCCCGGTTTCACCTTTTTAAATAGAAAATGACAAGAAAGGCGTAACAATATTGCAATTGTTACGCCCTCACCTGCTTTGTTATCTGATCTGTTCCTTAACCTTTGCTGCCTTACCGACTCTGTCACGAAGATAATAGAGCTTCGCTCTGCGGACACGGCCGTGTCTTACAGACTCAACCTTGACAACATTGGGGGAATGAATGGGGAATACTCTTTCAACGCCTACGCCGTAGGAGACACGGCGGACGGTAAAGGTTTCGGAAACGCCGGAACCCTTGCGAGCGATAACTGTTCCCTCGAAAATCTGGATTCTCTCTTTTTCACCCTCGCGGATTTTAACGTGAACCTTAACGGTGTCGCCGATTTCCACTACGGGGACTTCTTCTTTGAGTGAATCCTGCGCGATAAGTTTGAGTGCATCCATTTGAGTAACCTCCGTTTTTTTCAGATGTTCATTCACAAAAACTTCGCCAGAGGAACACCCGTTTTAATTATTCATTAAATCCCGTCTTCGGCCTTTGCCCTATTGACGGTTGAAATGCCTTGATAATATATCATAAAGTTCGGGCAATTGCAAGCATTTTTTTATTAAGTTTCAAAAAATTATTATTCTATATCTCCGAGCTCCTCTATCTCGGTCTTGTCAACGCTGATTCTGCCGTCCTTGATGAGCTTCACATCCTCGCGCCCGAAGGGCTTGGGAAGCCCGCCGGGATTGGCGTCAAGCTGCACCTTGAGGCGACCGGTGATAAGGCTGCATTCGGTGACCTTTCCCCTTCCCTCGGGCGTGTCAACTATTGCGCCGGGCTTCGGGGTGATTTTGAGAAGGTAGTCATAGGTGTTCTGCTCATACTTGAGGCAGCACATAAGGCGGCCGCAGCAGCCGCTGATTTTGCCGGGGTTCAGGGAAAGACCCTGCTCCTTTGCCATCTTGATGGAAACGGGCTGAAAATCACCGAGGAAGGTAGCGCAGCAGAAGGGTCTGCCGCAGATTCCTATGCCGCCCACCATACGGGCCTTGTCTCTCACGCCTATCTGGCGAAGCTCAATCCTTGTTCTGAAAATTCCGGCAAGGTCCTTAACGAGCTCGCGGAAGTCCACCCTGCCGTCGGCAGTGAAGTAAAAGAGGATTTTGCCGCCGTCAAAGGTATAGTCAACATCAACAAGGTTCATTTCGAGCTTGTGGAAGGCGATTCTCTCGCGGCATATCTCCGCCGCCTTTATCTCCTTCGCCCTGTTTTCCTCGTAAGTCTGTATGTCCTTCTGCGAAGCGGGGCGTGTGATTTTTTTGAGCGGCTTTACGATTTCGTTTTCGTCCGCCTCTCTGTTTTCAACCGCAACTTCGCCGCACTCAATGCCTCTCACGGTTTCAACGATAACGTGAGAGCCCTTTTCGTACTTCTTTCCGTCGGGGTCAAAATAGTAAATCTTTCCCACATCTTTGAATTTAATTCCTACTATCTCTGCCATATTTTACTCCTGTTCTTTGGCCGCAGTCCTGAAAGAGGTGCAAAGCCTGAGGATTGTTAAATTTAAATTTGCGCTGCGGCTGAGACCTTTTATGAGCTCCTCCGCGCTTTCCGCAAGCCCGAGAAGGGCGCGCCTTGAAAGCTTTTCGGCAAGCAGAGACGCGGTTTCGTCCGCTTCGCCTTCTCTGCCCGCGCCGAATTTTATTCTGAGCGCCTCGGCAAACATCTCCTCGAGCACGGGGAGAGTATCCTGAAGCAGTTTCTGATTCTTTTCAAACACGCCCGCCGCTTTGACTATCTCAAACTCATTCGGGGCGTAAACCGCGAGAGCGACTTTTTTTGCCGCCTCTTTCGCCTCTTCCGTCGCCTCGTGAGAAAGAGTTTCATCCTCACCGAGATTAAAGAGCGTAACCCTTGAAAGCACCGTCTGAAGAAAAACTTCCTTTGTGGAGCAGAGCAGGATAAACATAGCGTGCGGGGCGGGCTCCTCAAGAGTTTTAAGGAAGGCGTTCTGCCCCTCGGGCCCCATTTTATCCGCTTCGCTGAGGATATAAATCTTGAGCGCGGCTTCATTCGGGAGCACGTATGAGCCCGATACTATCTCCCTTACGTAATCCACAAAATAGGTCTTGTCCCTGCTCTCGGATTTCTTCTTTTTCGGCTCGAGAAAGGCGATATCCGGGTGCATATCGTGCGAGGCCTTCACACAGTGAGAGCATACGCCGCAGGGCGCTTGCGTCTTGCTTTCGCAGATTAACGCGCGGGCAATCTTACGGGCGAGCTCCGCCCTTTTTTCGGGTGCGCCGCCCTCAATGAGCACGGCGTGCGGAAATCTGCCCGCCTCAAGCGATTTCGCTATTAAGTTTTCGGTAGGTGACGAGAGGTCAAATCCGCTCACTTTCATTGTCTTCTGCCTTTTTCTCAAGTATTCCGAGATTGCGTTTTATCACTTTCTCCCCGCGCCAGGCAAAAGCCCTGCCCTCAATCGGGTCGTCGGGGGTAACGTTTGCCTTCGGGTCGGCAAGGAATTCACCGATTTCCGTCGGCTTCGCGCCCTTGTTGAGAGGGCACACATTCTGGCATATATCGCAGCCCCAGGCGCATCCCGTCTTTTTGATTATTTCTTCCTCTTCGGGCGAGAGCTCGCCCTTTTTCTGCGTGATGTGCGAGAGGCATTTTTCTCTTGTGATAACTCCGCCCTTTATCGCGCCCACGGGGCAGGCCTTTTCGCAGAGTCCGCATCCGGTGCACTTTGAGGGCGAGGGTGAATTCGCCGCTATTTCAAGCGTTGTGACTATTTCGCCGAGGAAAACATAGGAGCCGTATTTCTCGGTTATGAGCAGGGCGTTTGCCCCTCTCACTCCTATCCCCGCGCCGACTGCCGCCATAACCTCGGGCAGGGGCGAATTATCCGCGAAAAACACGAATTCCTCATCCGGGTATTCCGCGCGGAGTTTTTCACAGGCAGCCGATAATCTTTCCGCCGCGACGCCGTGATAATCCCTTACCGCGGCGTATTTTGAAACGTTCAGCCCCTCGTAATCCTCCTCGGGGAGAAGATAGGGAAAGGCGAACATAATGATTGAACGCGGGTTTTCGGGCAGGCGCCTTTTCGCGGCGCACTCTATCAGTTTTTCGGGCCCGATGAAATCAAACGGGCAGATTCCCCACAGCGGGGAAACGGATGAAAAAATGTCATACATAACTATGTGTTCAGGACGGCGCTGCCGAAAGCTATCATAACGGGCAGCGTGATTATTGAAATAAGGCTCAGAAGAGCGACGGTCTGCGAAGCGAGGGATGTGTCTCTCTCATATTTTGACGAGAAGAGAATCGTGTTGTTTGCCGAGGGCGTGGCCGCGGCAATCACGAGGGTCGCTCCGAGCTCTCCTCCGACGCCGGAAATCTTGAGAGCGCCTATCATGAGAAGCGGCATAAGCAGCAGTTTGAAAGCGCCCACGCCGAGAATTTTTATGTTTTTGAATATCGATTTAAAATCGGTGTTTGAAAGGTATGTGCCGAAAATGAGCATCGCGAGAGGCGAGTTCATGCCGGCAATCGAAACTATGGGCGAGAGCACGAGCGAGGGCATCTTAAGGCCCGAAATGAATACGGGAAGGCCCACAAAAACGGGCAGCACGCCGGGGTTGAGGATGATTTTTTTGAGGTCGATTTTTGAAGAAACGTCCTCCCTGCCCCTGTTCATAAGCCACACGCCGTGCGTGAAGGTGAAAATCTGAAACGAGATTATCACCGAGGAGCAGTAGAAAACTCCGCTCGGGCCGACCACCGCGTCAACGAGCGGCAGGCCCATATAGCCGCAGTTGCCGTACATCGCGGCATATTTATAGACAGATGCTTTCTCCGCCGCATCTTTATTAAAGAGCGGAGCCGTGCCGAGAGCCGCAACGGCGTGCATCGCAAGCCCCGAGCCGACCGCTATGAGCAGGCCGATGAGCGCTTTTCTGCTGTATTCAAGTGTAAAGAAACTCTCCAGAATTTTGGCGGGGGTGATAACGTAAAAGAGCAGGTCCGTGCACTTTTTCGCAACGCCCTCGGTGTAAATCCCGCTCTTGTCGGCGATGATGCCGATAAGAGCCATAATGTAGAGAATTCCCACCTGCCTTGCGGCAATGAGCATATTCTGAAAAAACATTTCCGAATGTTAAGCCGCTTAAATCTCTCTCACGGCTTCTCCTTTTTCGTCAACAATATCCGCGCCCGGTATAAGGCGTGTGAAAACGGTCACAAGCATAAACAGGGCGATTGCGAGGTCGCTGAAATCAACTCTTGAAAGCACATAGATGAGCTCGGGGCGTCCTGCGCAAACCGCGATAACGCGCGGCACAAAGCAGAGGAAACCCATAAGCGCGCCGATGAGGCCGAATGCCTTGATTCTCTTTACGGAGCCCTCTTCGTTGACCGCCGAGGTGCATCTTGCGTAAGCCATAAAGAAAAGGCAGTAGCAGCTGAGCGCGAGCATCTCAAGCAGGAGCTCGGACACTCTCATATAGCTGATTGTTCTTGTGAATCTGAGCACAAGTCTTGAGATATTCCAGAGCACGGGGGCGAGAGCGAGCAGCTTATAGGGCTCTGTGCGCCTGCCCGTAAAATATGTAACGCCGAGCACGATGAAATAGACCGCGGAAACAAGGCCCAGCACGCAGACGGCATAGGTGAGCACGTTGCTTGACGAGCCGGACATCGGAGATGAAACCGTGTAGGCGGAGGTGTCAACATCCTTCGCCGCGTATTCGCCGTAAACCGAGGCGAACGCCGCCGCTCCGCACAAAACCGAGATGATTGCCGTGACGGGTCTTTTTGCCGCTTCGCGGTCAAATTCCGTGCCTTTGTTAAACAGCGAGGTCGCTATGAAGAAAAGCGAGGATGCGCCGATAACGATATAGAAAATCACGGTTTTCGCATCAGACGTCTTAAAGAAGCCGGTATATTCCTCAATCACGGTGAAATACTGCAGCGTGCGCAGCACAAGCGCTGCGATAAGCGCCGCGGCGAAAACCGCCGCCTGAGGAATCAGGCTGAATTTCTTCTTGTTCATGAAACGCGCTCCTTATCTGTCCGAAAGGGGGACATAAGTTTTGCTTTCGCCCACATTTTTGTAAGCGGGTCTTATGATTCTGCCGCCGGTGAGGATTTCCTCAATGCGGTGAGCCGACCAGCCGGCGATTCTCGCGGTGGTGAAAATCGGGGTGTACAGGTCCTCGGGAATGCGCAGAATCTTGTAAATGAGGCCCGAGTAGAGATCCACATTCGCGCACATCGCCTTGTCCGCGCCTTTAGCCTCGGCGAAGACTTCGGGTGTCAGTCTTTCGATTGCGGAAAGAAGGCGGTATTCCTTCTCAAAGTCGGTGCCGGTCGCGAATTTCTCCGCCTGTTTGCCGAGAATAACGGCTCTCGGGTCGGATTTGGTGTAAACCGCGTGACCCATGCCGTAGATAAGACCCGTGCCGTCGCCCGCTTCTTTTCTGATGATTTTCGCGAGGTAATCCCTCACGGAAGCGTCGCTGTCCGGGTCAACGCCGTCCTCAAGCATCATGCCGGCCATTTCGGAAACCTTTATGTTCGCGCCGCCGTGCCTCGGGCCCTTGAGCGCGCCTATGCCTGCCGCTACCGCGGCGTAAGTGTCCGTGCCGCTGGATGTGAGCACTCTGGTTGAGAATGTTGAGTTGTTGCCGCCGCCGTGGTCCGCGTGGAGCATAAGGCACAGGTCGAGCAGCTTCGCCTCAGCATCCGTGTATTTCTTATGGCTTCTGATGGAGCGCAGAACTGTTTCTGCGGTTGTGAGGCCGGGCACAAGCGGATGCAGATACATGCTCTTGTGATAATAGACCCTGCGCTTGACCTGATAAGCGTAGGCCATAACCACGGGAAGCTGGGCTATGAGCTGAATGCACTGCCTGATAACGTTTGAAATGTCGAGGTTATCGGGGTCCTTGTCGAATGAATACATCGCGAGCACCGAGCGCGCCATCTTGTTCATAACGCTGGGGGAGGGCGCTTTCATAATCATATCCTCGGTGAAGTCGTCGGGAAGATCGCGGCTCTCGGAAAGAATTCTGCCGAATCCCTCAAGCTGGGCTTTGCCCGGCAGGGAACCGAAGAGCAGAAGATAGGCGACCTCCTCAAAGCCGAATCTGTTTTCGGCAAGGCAGGCGTTAACAATATCATTGACATCAACGCCTCTGTAATAGAGCTTGCCTTCCTGCGGGGTCTTTTCGCCGTCATATATGACGTAGCCCTCAACGGAGCACACTCTGGTAAGGCCTGCCATAACGCCTGTTCCGTCGGCGTTGCGAAGGCCTTTTTTGATATCGTATTTTGAGAAAAATCTCGGGTCTATCGTATAAGTATCAAGCACGCTCTGTCTGAACTGCTGTATCTGCTCGGGCGTGATTTTAGGTTCGATAATTGACATATTTCTCTCTCCTTCCTTAGGGTATATATTTGCTGTAAGCGGAAGCGGCATCCTCAGGCCGCACCCCTCCGATTTTAATAATATTAAAGTATTATACTTAAAACAGCGGTAAATGTCAAGTGCGCGGGACTCCGAACCGGGCCTCTTTGTTTCATCTGTAAAAAACGGCGAAATTTTATGTACATTATCACAAAATCTGCCGATTTTATTGACTTGCTTTATACAATATGTTAAATTTAATGTATTATCCGGTAAAGTGCTGTTTTTTAGTTCCGAGCCGGAAACATAAAGGAGGAAATCGAAATGATTGACCAGAAAACCCTTGCGTATATCAACCTTTACGCAGTGCTGGGCGCTCTCGAAAACCTTTGTGAGCTCGCTCCCGAAGCAAGCGCGTTGCTCACAAACAAAAAGCCGTTATCAATCGGCTTTGAGGTCAAAGGCGGCCCCGCAGCAACAATCACTTTTTACAACGGTCAGTGCAGAATGACCGACGGCTGCAAAAAGTGCGACGTCAAGCTCCCCTTCGGCTCGCCCGAAAAATTCAACGGCCTTATCGACGGCACAGTTACCCCCATCCCCTCAAAGGGTTATCTTCACATCGGATTCCTTCTTAAGGATTTCACACAGCTTACCGACCTTCTCAACAAGTATATGAGACCTTCCGAGGAAGACCTGAAGGATCCCGATTTCTTCAGAATCAACACAACCCTCACGCTCTATGTTGTGGGCGTTGCGATTGCCCAGATTGCAAATCAGGATGAAATCGGCAGATTCAGCGCGGCCCACACCGCCGACGGCAGCGTGCTTATAGGCATCAAGGACGGCCCCGCCGTTGAGGTCAGAGTCAAAGATCATCATTTTGTCACTCTCAAGAGAAGGCCCGAAAAATACAGAGCCGCTATGGAATTTGTTGATTTTGACACAGCCAACGCCCTGTTTGCAGGCACGGTGAGCGCGCTCATCGCCCTGGGCACCGGAAAAATCGAAATGCACGGCCTGAACAGTATGCTTGACAATGTAAACCGCATACTCGACAGGGTTGAGCTTTATCTTGCATAAGGGAGGAAATAGAGATGAGCAAAGCAGCAGAAAAGAAAACATATCCCTGCTACTCCACCGCCAAATCGGATGAGTGGTACGCAAGAGCCGCAAAGGTTATCCCCTCAGGCGTTTACGGTCACCTCGGCCCCGCAGAAGGCCAGTTCATCCCCGTAAACCGCTGGCCCCGTTTCTCAGAGAGAGCGCAGGGCTCCTACTTCTGGGATGTTGACGGCAACAGATATATCGACTATATGTGCGCATACGGCCCCAATGTGCTCGGTTACTGCGACCCCGACGTTGACGAAGCCGCGCGCAAGCAGATGGAGCTCGGCAACTGCACCACCTCTCCCTCAAAGATTATGGTTGAGTGCGCGGAGCTTCTTACAGACACCGTAGCGAGCATCGACTGGGCGTTTTTCGCGAAGAACGGCAACGACGCCACTCAGGGCGCCATCCTCACCGCGAGAGCATACACCCACAAGAAAAAGCTGATATTCTTCAACGGCTTCTATCACGGCGTTTCGCCGATGGTCCAGAAGATTGACTATCCCGGCGTTACTCCCGAAGACGTTGCGAATAACCTTTATGTTGACTGGGACGATATTGAGGGCTTCAAGCAGCTCGTCGCCGAAAACAAGGACGAAATCGCCGCCCTTATCGCTCAGCCCTATGACCACGGTAATTTCTACGACAACAAGTTCCCCAAAGAGGGCTTCTGGCAGGAAATCAGAAAAATCTGCACCGACAACGGCATTCTCATCATCGTTGACGATGTTCGTACCGGCTTCCGCCTTGACCTTGCGGGCTCCGACCACTACTTCGGCTTTGAGGCAGACCTCATCTGCTTCTGCAAGGCGCTTGCGAACGGCTACAACATGAGCGCGTTCTGCGGCAAGGAATTCCTCAAGGGCGCGGCTTCCGGCCTTTCCTACACCGGCTCCTACTGGATGAGCGCGGTTCCCTTCGCGGCCTGCATCGCCTGCATAAACAAGATGAAGGCAATCAACGCCCCCGCCCTGTTCAAAGAGCTCGGCACCGAGTTCACCGAGGGCCTCAAGAAGGCCGGTGCAGAGCACGGCTTTGACCTGGTTGTTTCCGGCGCTCCCGCGCTGTTCTACCTGAGAATAGCCAATGATGACTCTCTCATGATTCATCAGGACTGGATTGCCGAGTGCGTTAACAGAGGTCTCTTCCTCGCTTCGCACCACAACCACTTCATCAACGCGTCCCTCACTCACGAGGATATCAACGAATCACTTGAGATTGCCGAGGAAGCGTTCAAGGCAACCAAGCTGCTTCACCCCGAAATCGGCTGATAAAACTGAAATATAAATCCAGAAGGAGGAATTTCCCATGGCATTAACAAAACAGGAATGGCTCGACCTCGAAAAGAAGGCCCACGAGCTGCGTCACCTTGCCCTGCAGACCACCGTGTGGGCAGGCAGCGGCCATCTGGGCGGCGGTCTCTCGGTGCTCGACCTTCTGACCGTTCTCTACTATAAGTACCTCAACATCAAAGTTGACGACCCCAAGTGGGAAGACAGAGACAGATTCATCCTTTCAAAAGGTCACGCGGCCATCTCCTA
>DBWO01000046.1:5933-6683 GCA_002309055.1 Ruminococcaceae bacterium UBA1236 | reverse complement strand
ATGCACCTTGACTCAAACAAGGTTGTCGGCGTTGACGCTTCCACCGGCTCGCTCGGCCACGGCTGCTCCATCGCCGCGGGCACGGCGCTTGCCGCAAGAATTCTCGGCAAGGATTACCTCACCTATGTTGTAACGGGTGACGGCGAGCTCGACGAGGGCTCCAACTGGGAAGCTTTTATGACGATGAATCAGTATGAGCTTTCAAACTGCATCACCTTCATTGACAGAAACCACTGCATGATAGACGGCAACACCGAAGATGTTATGAAGCTTGAGCCCCTTGCGGACAAGCTCACCGCTTTCGGCTTCAACACAATCGTTGTTGACGGCGGCAACATCAAAGAACTCTGCGATGCAATCGACGTTGCGATTGAGAGATCCAAAGAGAAGTGCAAACCCACCTGCATTCTTATGGACACCCTCAAGGGCGCCGGCATCACAAGCGTTGCGGGCGACTATCACTGCCACTATATGGCGATTGACGACCCGACCTTCGAGCAGTACAAGAAAGACCTTGACAATTACTACGCGGAGCGTGTTGCAAGAGTAGAAAAGGAGGCTGAATAATATGGCAGGCGGATTTGTATATAACGCAATAGATCAGACAGAGGTTGCCACCGCTGAAATATACGGCAAAGCTATAGCCGATATTATGCTCAACGACCCCAAGGTTGTTGCCATCACAGCCGACCTCGCAAAATCGACCAAACTCGGCGACGTGCTCAAGGTTTGCCCCGAGAGAGTTATCAA
>DBWO01000046.1:0-5879 GCA_002309055.1 Ruminococcaceae bacterium UBA1236 | reverse complement strand
CCCTTCGTTTCGGGCTTCTCCGCATTCTGCTCAATGAGAGCGTGCGACCAGCTCCACACCGACATCTGCTATCAGAAAGCAAATGTTAAAATCGTTGCCACCCATTCGGGCACATCCTTCGGCCAGGCGGGCTCCACCCACCACGCTCTCGCTGACCTTGCAATCACCAGAGCTATGCCCAACCTCACCGTTATCTGCCCCGCAGACGGCATTGAAACGGCAAACGCCGTTAACGCCGCATATAACACCGAGGGCCCCTTCTACATCAGAATCAACCGCGGCTTCGACCGTGTGCTTTATCAGAACATGGACTACGGCTTCGAAGTAGGCAAGGCAGTCACAGTCAACGAGGGCACCGATATCACCGTTATCGCCTGCGGCTCCTGCGTATTCCAGGCAAAACAGGCGGCTGATTTCCTCGCGAATTCAGACGGCCTGAGCGTGAGAGTGCTTGATATGCACACCATAAGCCCCATAGACAAAGAGGCCATCATGAAGGCCGTTACCGAAACCAGAAGAATCATCACCGTTGAAGATCACTTCGTGACCGGCGGCCTCGGCTCGGCAGTTTCGGAAGTTGTTGTTGACGGCGGCAAGGCCTGCGCGTTCAAGATGCTCGGCCATCCCTCATTCGCAATGATAGGCCTTCAGGAAGATATTATGGCCGACGCGGGCATCGACGCAAACGGCATCATCGCCGCGGTACGCGAGGTCATGAACAAAGACTTCGAAGAGGACGACAACTGGGACGACGAATATTAATAACCGGAGAGCTTCCAGAAAGGACTGATAAATATGGCTTCAAGAGAAGATATTTTCACCAATAAAATTTTCCTTTGCGGCGCTCTTCCGCTTATAAAGACCATCGCTACCGATGTTCCCGAACTCGCAAAAAAATTCAAGAACACCCACGCCGTTGTGCAGATAAGCGCTCTCGACCCCGAAGCGCCCGGCGGCAAATACGCCACGCATTTCGTAATCAACTCCGGCGAATGGGTTGTTCACGCGGACAAGGTGAGCGACAAAGAGCACACAAACGTTGAGCTTGAGTTCAAGAGCGTTGAACAGATGAACGCCTTCTTCAAGGGCAAAATCGGCCCCGGCACCCTGCCGAAGATGAAGGGCATCGTCAAAAACGGCGGCACATTCCTCTCCTTTATGATGGTGCTGCTCAAGATGAGCTCACTGCTCACCGCCACCGAAGCTCCCGAGGACGAAGAGACCCAGAAGCTTATGGTCAAGTGCTTCTTCTATCTGCTTACCAGCGGTATAAGCACCCTCAATAAGCAGGGTCACCCCGAAATCAAGGAATGGACCTCCAAGAGCCCCGACCGCGTTTACGCGCTCGCGGTTAACGACCATCCCGAGGTTTCCGCCTTCCTGAGAATCAAGGCGGGCAAATCCAGAGCCGGCAGAGGCGAATACAAGAGAGCGATGCCTTTCTTCACCCTTCGTTTCGACTCCTTCAAGAGCGCTCTCGGCACCCTTCTGGGCACCGACGATATGCTTGACGCAACCAAGAACGGCAGAATCATAATGGACGGCGGTCCCGAATTCGGCGCGCAGTTCGGCGGATTCCTGCTTGTGGTCGGCGATTACGCAAAATAAACCGGATAATGACAAAAGCACGCAGGTAACCCCTGCGTGTTTTTTTGCGCGAAAAATTAAGTCCTGAAAAACGGACATATTCTGTGTTATCCTTATAGTATAATAATTGTTGAGTTTTACATGGCGGTATGGTATAATTATTTTATTATGGAGATAATATACCTAGTTTTGAATGTAAAAGTTAATGATAAGTTGGTGGCCCTATGAAAGTAGGAATAATTGACGCCGATTTAATTGGAAGAGCAAAGCATAGGTTCCCTAATCTTGCTTGCGAAAAGATCTCTGCTTTTCACAAAGAAATGGGCGACGAAGTATCACTACTAATGTCTTATGAAGATATTGGGAGTTTTGAAAAAGTATATATTTCTAAAGTGTTTACCGATACTCCTATTCCTGAATGGCTAGTATCTTATGTTGATGGAGAGTACCCAGGCGAATCATACCCTGGCTTTCTGCCCAACTTCATTTCATCTAAAGATGCAGTAGATATCTCTATAGGTGGAACAGGTTTTTATTTCGACAAGGCTCCTAATCTTCCTTATGAAATAGAACACCACAAACCGGATTATAATCTGTATGACGAATGGATTGAAAATGAGATTAGCAAAGCAAAATCAGAAAAAGGTGATAATTTTAATTTGACCAATTTTATGGTTCAGTTTAAAGAATACACAGATTACAGTATAGGCTTTTTAACAAGGGGTTGTTTTAGAAAGTGCAAATTTTGCGTTAATCAAAAATATGATCACGTTTTTGAACACAGCTCTCTTGAAGAATTCTATGATGAGACCCGTCCAAAGCTTTGCTTTTTAGACGATAATTTTTTTGGATGTCCAAAATGGAAACCGCTTTTAGAAGAAGCGTTAAAAAGTGGAAAGCCATTAAAATTCAAGCAGGGTATGGATGAAAGAATAATGACAGAAGATAAATTCAAACTCCTTTTCTCTGCAAAATATGATGGAGATTTCACATTTGCATTTGATAATATTTCCGATTATAATATTATTCATGATAAGCTAAAAAAACTGAGAAAATATACAAAATCAACTAGCGTAAAGTTTTATGTGCTCGTCGGCTTTGAAAGCGTTGATGAAATAGATATTGAAAACGCTTTCAAACGAATTGAATTGCTTATGCGGTATAAATGCCTGCCTTATATTATGAGGTACCAAGACAAAAAATATCAGCCGTGGAAAGAATCCGAATTTAAAGGAATGTATGTAACCTTGGCTCGTTGGTGTAATCAGCCAAGCTTCTTTAAGAAGAAAAGCTTCCGTCAGTTTTGTGAAGCAAATCAAGCAATTCATAAAACGGAAGGTACTATTTGCGCATCAATGAAGGCAATGCAAGACTTTGAAAAAAGATTTCCAGATATAGCAAAAAAGTATTTTGACCTAAGATATGCTGATTATAACTTTCCGGAGGAATAATGATGGAAAAAGAATCTCAACTGATTTTAAAAAGCTTTTTTGAAAAAAGCATAGAGAAAAATTATAACAACAAAATAATTGCAGGAAAATATAAAACAGATAGCAACGAAATTTATCAATATATATTAGATATTTCATCTGTTCCTATTTGTGATTATTTGTTATATATTAATAATTTCTGCCATCGAGAAGAGATCTTGTCTTCGGATGTTTATCAGTTTAGCAGTTTTGATGATGCCACCATCAATATATGCGAAAAAATCAAAGTTTTAAATAACCCCGGGTTGACATTCAAGGACATAGGTTTGATTTTACAGAATGACGGTAAAGAGCGCACGCTATTAGCTAACAACAAATATGGTGAAAACCATATTAAAACCGCAGAATCTTTGGGATTGGCATTTAAAGATGAAAAAAGCAATCTTTATTATATAAGCGCAGTTGGTTTAGTTTTTCCTGATCTTAATCGAATTGCTAGGGAAAGGCTCCTAACCAGATTGATCCTAAGAAACAAAATCACAACTCAATTGATTCTTCTTTCAAACAATGATCGCGTTTCTCTCGAAACTCTGCTTTATGATCTGTCCAAGTCAACTTATGTTAGAAGAAGATCAAATATTAAAAAGGTTTTGCTAGAGTTAGAAAAATCAAAAGAATACGACTTTAATACTATTACCAAAAAAATCATATTTTGATTGGGAGGACACTATGGCTTTTGGAATATCAGAAAATACAACGAGCTATTTTATTAACAATGAAATAGAGCTTCCTAGGTTTCAAAGGAAAGCGACATGGAAGGACACAGACAATTTTAAATTGTGCATTAGTGTGTTCAAAGGCTATCCTATGGGAGTAATAATAGTAAATGAGTTAGGCCAAAAAAAATACCTTCTTGATGGAAGACAGAGACGTAACGCACTTATATCAATGTATGAGAACCCTGTTTCGGTTTATTCCTGGGCTACAAAATTTATTGGAATACGTAGTGGTACAAATGAACATGAACTGAGAGACCTGTTTGCTGAAAAAATAGGCGAATACTTGCAATCAGAATTTGACAAATCAACTGAACAACCTGAAGAGCAAATCACTGCTGATTCTGAAGAAGATTCCGATGAAAGTGAGCAGCAGACCTTTAATCCAAGCGTTCAGGGCGAAAACATTAAAGTCCTTCTGGATTTGATCCTTTTAGTCCACACAAAATATAAAGGTAGCAATTCTCTTGAAGGCCATTTCAAGTTTGATAAAATAATACCTATTGAAGAACTTGATTACTCAAAATACGAAAACGGGACTTATGTTATTGATCCTAGAAAGCTTAAGCGGTTTATTAAAGACAGAATATCTAATAAAGAAACCAGCAAAGAAGAGTTTGCCGCTTATTTAAGGAAAAGACACAAGTTGAATGATAAGGACTTCAACAAACTGTGCAACTGCTTAGAAACAACATGGGAATACTTTGATAAGTGTTTTAAAACAATCAAAAGTGCGGACGAAATAATTGTAAATGCTCAGTTGGGACTTATCAGACTTATAGACGCTTCACCACTTGATGCTCAAAACATTTTTTCGCTGGTTAATGGTGGCGGCGCTAATCTCACTGCGGAAGAGCTGCTGTCCGCAAGACCTTATTGGAATGCTCCTATCAAAAATCCCTCAACTGAGGTTAAAAATGAAGCTAAAAAGCTTTATGAATACTTAAATATAGAAATTCCTAATGATGTGGTTCGTTGGGATGTCTGCGCTACCCTACTTTCTAGAATTGACAAATCACACTTAATATTTACAAACTTCGACCTTCCGGACAAAGCATCACAGACTAATTTTACCAAAAAACTCACTTTAGGTTTTAAACTGATTAGTGCCATCAAAGTCGGGGGCATTAGTGCAAATTCGGTTAAAGATTTAGAGAATGAGAGAAAAGTAAAAATCGATTGGGAGGTTGATGTTGAAGAATATGTCAGTGACTTTAATAAGGCTGTTGATATGCTTTATGATTGTGATTTTTTCAAATACTTGATGTCATGGAAACAATCCGTTATGTCATTGATGGGTAATTCTGTAGCTCTTGAGTTTTCAACATTGATTTATAAAAAATGGATTGAACTAGGGAAGCCTGTAAAAGGAAACAACAATCTTAAACTATATCAAAAAGCTGCAATTATTCTTTTTGATCGGCTGGTATATGAGTATAGTAAAAGGCTATGGGCCGGTTCGGCAGACTCTAGACTACAAAGAGATTTACTCAACATCAGTGAAAGATTCACAGTTATAGCCAGTGATGACTGGGCATCCGTAATTGACGATTTTAAAGGAGGAAAAGGTTCAAAAACGGATAAGGGTATTATTTATCTTTATCTCTGCCTTAAAAAGATGACACCTATCATCGATGGCGAAGGCGCAAAGGCTAAATATGACATTGATCATATTTATGCGCAGGCTCAGTTTAATCATGTTGTTTCAATTGATTTATCATTGATGGAAAGCCTTGGAAATAAAGTTGTTTTACCTAAGCTTGAAAATATCGCAAAGAGTGATAAGTCTCTTGTAGAATTGAGACAATATGATTGGCTGTATAACGAAGTTAAAAGGATGACCGGAATTAAGGAAGAGGATATTGAAAAATATTCAGATATAACAAATATACAGCAACTAATTGACGAAAGAATTGAGGATTATAAAAATGTCTTTTCTGTTGATAGAGATTCCTTATTCAACAGTTCTCATTTTTAAAATCGGTTAATGTAAAAGACTATTCCCTATCTCTCCCCCTCACGGCACGCATAGCGCGTGCCGTTTGTTTTTTCAATCAGACAAGCGGCGCATTTTACATTTTGTACG
>DBWO01000012.1 GCA_002309055.1 Ruminococcaceae bacterium UBA1236 | reverse complement strand
TGTACAAAAATCTTGACAAGTTTCAATTATACTTTGATTATTCCGGGGGAATAAAAATGGCAAGGAAATGTTTATCTCTGTTTCTGGCTCTTATTATGGCTTCGGGGGCGGTATTTATGAACGCGTCTGTTTCGGCGCTTGATATGAACGAAATATATGTCAGCCCTCAGGGAAACGACGGCGCGGACGGCAGCTTTGAAAATCCGCTTGCCACAATAGGCGCGGCAAAGGAGCTTGCCAAAGAGAAGAGCGGCGGCGTTACAGTATATTTCAGGCAGGGAACATACACGGTTTACGACACGGTAAGTTTCACATCCGCGGACAAAAGCGGCGTGACATATAAGGCGTATGGCGGCGAAAAGGTGATTTTCACGGCGGGCGTGCCTTACACCGGGTTTGAGACCTGCACGGTGAACGGAGTAAACGCGTTTAAAAAGGATGTGGGCAAAGACGCGGCGTTCAACATCCTTTTCAGCGCCGATACCACCCTCAGGCGCACAAGGTACCCCGAAAGCGGCTACCTCTACATAAAAGACGTGGACGAAAAATACTGCATCAATCCCGACCTCGAGGTTGACGCGGATTTTCACAAGGGCTACACCGCCCTGATTGCGGATAAAAAAGATATACCGGCTCTTAAAAACGAAACCGACGCCGTTGTGCGCGTGCTGCATTTCTGGAAGGATGAAATACTGGGCATCAGGAGCTACGACCCCTCTTCCGGGCTTATGCAGTTTACAAAGCCCTCATCAATGACCTTCCACAAAAACGAAAGATATTTTCTCGAAAATGTTTTTGAGGCGCTCAACGAGCCCGGCGAATGGTACCTTGACAAAACGGAGGGCGTGCTTTACTACATCCCGTTTGAAGGGGAATCCGCCGATGAACTCACCCTCTGGGGCGGCGAAACCGAAACGCTGATAAGCATTGACGGAGCCGACGGCATCCGATTTGAAAACATTGTTTTCAGGGGCAACGGCTTCAACGTTTCCGGAAAGAGGGATTTTTCACAGGCGGCTTATGACGCGCCCACCTGCATTTCATGTGTAAACGCGAAAAATTTCGGAATCAAGAACTGCGAGTTCAGGGACATAGCGGCCTGCGCCGTATTCATAGGCGAAAACGTGCAGGATTCCTCCGTTGAAAGCAGCATTTTTGAAAACATCGGCGCGCAGGCGGTTTATATCAGAGGCGAAAACCTTGAGGAAAGCGACCCGCGCGTGACAAAAAGCATCGATGTTACAAACAATCTTATTTCGGGCTACGGCAGAGTTTATTACAACGCCGTGGGCATTCTGATAATCCACGCGAACACGGTAAACGCCTGCCGCAATGAAATTCACGACGGCTACTACACCGCGATTTCCGTGGGCTGGGTGTGGGGATACTCGCACAACATAACCTGCAATAACAAAATCTGCGACAATCTGATTTACAATATAGGTCAGGGCTGGCTCTCCGATATGGGCGGCATCTACACCCTGGGCAATCAGGAGGGCACGGTGCTCTCGGGCAACGTTATTCACAACGTGGCGGCTGACCCCGGCGAAGGCGGATACGGCGGCTGGGGAATCTACCTTGACGAAGGCTCATCATTTATCCTCGTTGAAAACAATCTCACCTATGCCTGCGGCAGCGACGGCTATCACCTGCACTACGGCAGCGACAATACAATCCGCAACAACATTTTTGCCCTTAACGGCGAGTCACAGATCAGGGTTGTTTCAAATCTGAGGCGTGTGGAGGGCGGCAAAAACACCGCCGCGTTTGAAAACAACATTCTGCTCTCGGACGGCAAAGCCATGACATTCTCACGCCTTGACGACAAAGAGGCATTCTCGGAAAAAGGAAACATCCTCTGGGATCTGACTTACGGCGACGATGTTTACGCAAGCAAAGACGGCGCGGACAAATCAATGAGCTATGAAACCGCGAGGCGCAGAGGGTGGATTAAAAACTCCGTGACCGCGGACCCGATGTTCAGGGACGCCGCGAACTATGACTTTGAAATAGAGGACGGCTCCCCCGCCCTTGAAAACGGCTTTGAAAGATTTGATTACTCTCAGGCGGGCACGATAGCCGGCACGGTAATCGGCATATCCTCAGAGGGCGGAACAACGCCGTACAATTCGCAGTCATCGGCTGTGGAATACACCCCCGCAAAAGAGCCGTTTCACTTTCTGCTGACAATATGGCACGCAGTTGAGGACTTCTTTGCCCGGCTAATTAAATACATGACCGGAATAAAAATCAAAATATCATTTAACAACCCGGAATAAGGCAGCGCTTATCAAACGCTGCTGTCCTTAAGATTAAGCACCCGTTCTCAGGAGCGGGTGCTTTTAATCAGAGCATATTATAACCAACAAAAGCGCCCTGAAGTGAAAAACAACAAGATATGAAACAGTTTCGCGCGGGATACAGTCATATAATTTGGTACTAATGACCATTGTCTTTTTAACAAAACAGCATTAAAATAGAATCGATATCATATGAAAAGGTCATTCTTCCCGTTTTATTTAGGAGGACTTATGAGTATATTCCGCAAAACACTCTGTTTCATTCTCAGCGCGGTATTTGCCTTCTCTGTTTTATTTACAACGGCAGGCAGTTCCGCTGCAGCATACCCCGAAGACATCCCGATTATCTATATCCACGGCGAGGGCTCGTCTGTCGGCGTATATGCCGAGGACGGCAGCTTTCACCGCGTTGACAATATGAGCATTGACACCGACAAGCTTACTGCCCTTCTTTCCGAAAACAAAGACGTTCTCCTGAAGGCCTTTGCCACGCAGGACTGGACGGATTTCTGCGACCTTCTCGCCGGTTTTATGACCGACAGCTTCGGCGAAAGCGCTCTTGGCAAAGACGGCATGCCAAAGGACGGCTCGGTGGCCGAATTAGTATATGACGAAAACAGAGTCGGGGCGCAGTCCGCGGGCACAAATCTCGAAAGATTCGGCTTCGACTATGACTGGCGCCTGGACCCCACCGATAATATGGAGAGACTTCACAACTATGCGGAAATGGTTATGAAGGTTACCGGGTGCGACAAATATGCCATAGTGGGCAGATGCGAGGGCGCGTGCCTTGCCGTTACTTACTGGGAAACTTATCACGACCCGAGACTGACCGATATCGTCCTTTACGCGTCCGCCCTCAAAGGGGCAATTCCCGTGGGCGAAGCGTTCAGCGGCAGCATGTATATCGACCCCGAATGCGTCGAAAGATTTGTCTATGAGGCGGATCTTAACCTGAATGTGGAAATCACCGAATCTCTTACGCTCACCGATCAGCTCCTCAACTCCATTCTCAAGTTTACGAGCGATATCTACGGGCTGGATTACGCCTGCTGGGCTGTAAACAACGTTTATCAGCAGATTTACAACAAGGTAACACCGAAAGCCCTCAAAGACACCTTTGCCACCTTCCCGGGCTTCTGGGCTATGTGCGAGGATCAGTATTACGAAAAGGCAAAGGATGTGCTCTTCGGAGGAGAAGAGGAGGAATACGCCGGTCTTATCGCGAAAATCGATAACTATCACTACAACATAATGAACCGCGCCGAGGAGATTCTTAAGGATGCCGAAAACAGCGGCGTGGATGTTTCCAACGTTGTGAAATACGGCCTGCAGAGCTATCCGCTGTCAAAGGACAGCATGATTCTTTCAGACCAGATGTGCCGTGTGGACTATGCGGGCCTTGGCACCACGTGCACAAGAGTTGACGAAAAACTCAGCGGCGACTATGTGAACAAAGCGTTTGAAAACGGCACCGTGCGCTACATTTCGCCCGACCTTACCATTGACGCGTCAACCACCCCGTTCAGAGACACAACCTGGTATATAAAGAACCTGGAGCATCAGAATTTTACGGAAGCCGTGGACTGCCTCTTCTTTGAGATTGTTAGCACCCCGGGAATGACTGTGCGCACAAATCCCGATTATCCGCAGTTCCTTTTCTTCAACAACGAAACGCAGGAGCTGCTTAAGCTCAACAGCGAAGAGCACAAGACACAGTCGGATCAGTATAACGAGGAGATGGAGGATGATCTTGCGCGCTTCCTTAAGCCCTTCTTCAGCTTCCTTTTCCGCATTGTCACGCTGCTTACAAAAATATTTACTCTGCCTTCCAGAGCGTGATTTATCAGGCGGTTTACGCCTCTTACCCATCGCAAATCAAAGCACAGCCCCGTTTGGGGCTGTTTTTTTATCCGGACCGGGCTTGACACAGGGATGCTGTTAAAAAATTTAAGCAGGTAAAATTTTTGTTTACTCTTTCCCGGACAGATGATATAATAAACACGGCAATAAGCAAAAAAACAATTCAGGAGGGTTTATATGATAAGCAAAAAACTGTTTTCAGTTCTGCTTGCGCTGTGTATGGTGCTTTCAATTATGCCCGCGGGCCTGGTTGCCTTTGCGGATGATGATCCGGAAGCTCTTCACGTTGGGAAAAACACTGTTGTTTCCGGAACAACGTATACATTCACACCGGAAGAGGACGGCAATTACTGGTTCAGCTCTGTCAGCGAATATGATGTTTATGTAATTATCAAAGATCCGCTTACAGAAGAAGAAACATCATTTGATGACATTTACACTGATGATGGTGACATACTTTCTTTTAATTTCCGCGGGAAGCTTACCCTTGAAAAGGATGTTACATACCGTATTTACACGGGAATTTACGGTGATGCAGACACATTCAAGCTGTACATCAGCCCGGAAGACGTATATGAGATAAGCTTGAATTATAACAGCGATGAATTCTATGTTGTTGCCCCCCCGTTTGCCGAAGCGGGGCAAAACGTATCCTTTTTGCCGGAAAAAAACAATCCGCTCATAGTTTTTGACAATATCGCAATCACATATACAGACGCAGAAGATCACAGCTATGATGTTGATTATTCGGAAAACGACGGATCTTACTCCTTCGTTATGCCTGAATCCGCAGTATCTATAGATATCGGCGCCTCGAAAATACCCGAGGACAGCATTATTCCGCTCAGTTTAGGCGAAAACGCAATCGAAGACGGCACCTCCGGCCGCGTCATATATTCATTTGCACCGGAAAAAGATACGTTTTACTCCTTCACCTCCGCCACCGGCGTAAATCCGCAGCTCTCCTTTTTTGACTCGTATTACGATACAGAAGACGGCTTCGCGGGCGAAGTGGACGGGCATGATTTCAAAGCAACAGAGCGTCTTTTGCCCCATTTCACATATTATCTGACAGTTGATTTCGGTGATAATGAAGTAACGGGAGGCACTATTACCGTTGAAGAACTGCCTCCGATAATCATCAGCGGCCACGCTCTTGTGCTCTCCGGCGAAATAGGATTAACATTCTATTTTGAGTATCTTCCCGCTTTCCCGGCGGAAGACTGTTACGTGGAATTCAAAACCGGAAATTTCAACACCAAATCAACCGCTGAATTCCTCAGTGGCTATGTAATCGGAACCTGTTATATCCCCGCTTACCGTATGGCCGACAAAATCACTCCCGTGGTTCACTATTCTGAAGACGGAGTTGATAAAACCGTTGAGTTTGAGCCCTATTCGGTTGAAGACTATATCCGCTACGTTACGGAATACGAAGTAAATTACTCACAAATAACGGTTCTGTTGGCCAAAGGTCTTGCAAACTACGGCTGTTACGCGCAGAATTACCTGAAAGAGCTTCACGGTTATTCAGTGGGCGAAGGCGGCAAATACGCCGAAATGAGCACATACTTTGACGACATCGGCAGTATCGGTAACGACGGTTACAATTACGACGATTATCGCGATAATCTGAATGACTGGGTGGATTATGACAAGGATGTTGACGACAGCCGCGTTGAAAAAGCCACTGTCTCACTCAACCTTGAGGCGACAACCTCTCTCTACCTTTACCTGACCGTCAAGGACGGCGTCGTCCTCTCACGCGCAGACGCGTATTATACGGACGACAATTCCGGAGTGGAAGCCGAAATTGAGCTTTACTCCGATAACGTTTACAGAGTGGCGATAAAGGATATCAAAGCAAATGACCTGGGCAGGTATGTGACAATTGACGTATATGACGAAAATGACGACGGCACCGCGTCCTATACCATTGCCCCTCTCACTTATGCGAGTCTGGCAATGGCAAACGAGAACATTGCTCCCGATTTTGCGGACGCTCTGTGCGCGCTGTATGACTATGCTTTGATCGCTAAGATAGTCGAAGACTCTAGCACCCCCATACCCCTTGACCCCGACGAACCCATTATGGGCTGACACAGATAAAAAGCTCCCCCGCCTCAAGGCGGGGGATTTTGTTATGCAGAATGAAGAATGAAATGACGGTTTTGTGTTATAAACCAATCAATGCGCCTTCGGCACATCGGAATGTCGGGGCGCCATTCCCTGCAAATCATTTTTTAATTGCTATTGTATTTTAATATACCTGTATGTTAAAATATACGGGTAGGAATTTTTTAACCTTTTAACGGAGGGATAATTATGAAAATGACAAAGAAGATAATATCCATTCTGCTCTCGCTCATGCTCGTGCTCGGCACGGTTGCCGCCGGGGGAATGAGCGTGTCGGCGGATGGCACGGTCTATGAGATTTCAAGTTACGAGGATCTTAAAGCTTTCGCCTCACGCGTAAACAGCGGTGAAACATCCGCCTGCGCAAAACTGATGAATGATATTGAATGCAAAAACAGTGACGGCACAGCAGCAAAAGACTGGACACCCATCGGTAAGGATTATGACCATATCTACATCGGCACATTTGACGGTAACGGGCGCGTTATTATCGGGCTTTCCAACTCGGGAGTGCCGGACGCACCGAATTATGCCGGTCTTTTCGGCTATGTCGGGACCAAAACAGAAGGCGGCGTAACTACCAAAGGCACTGTTAAAAATGTCGGTGTTGAAGGCGGAAGCATAACAGGAAATAATTATGCCGGCGGCGTAGCCGGATTTAATAACGGCGGCACAGTCACAAGCTGCTATAACACAGGCGATGTTTCCGGCAACAATAGTGTCGGCGGCGTGGTCGGAGAGAATTATTATAACGGTTCGGTTGAAAACTGCTATAACACAGGTAATGTTTCCGGCAACAATAGTGTCAGCGGCGTGGTCGGACAAAATTTTAATAACAGTTCGGTTGAAAACTGCTATAACACAGGTAATGTTTCCGGCTCTAATAATGTCGGCGGCGTGGTCGGACATAGTTTTGATAACAGCAAGGTTTCAAACTGCTATAACACGGGCAGCGTTACCGCAACAGAAGACAGTACTTATGTCGGCGGCGTGGTCGGGCGGAACGTTAATAAATGTACGGTTGAAAACTGCTATAACATGGGCGATATTTCCGGCTCTAAAAATGTCGGCGGCGTGGCCGGACATATTTTTGATAACAGCAAGGTTTCAAACTGCTATAACAAGGGCGATGTTTCCGGCAATAATTTTGTCGGCGGCGTGACAGGAGATTATAATAACAGTTCGGTTGAAAACTGCTATTATGACTCCGATATATTATCCGGAGTTTCCGCAATAGGAGATGACAATGCAGCAAGCAACAATGTCCGCGGCCTCACCACTGCGCAGATGACCGGCGCAAACGCGCTTGACAATATGGTCTTTGAATACGGAGACGGTGAAGTAAGCCCCTGGCAGACCAAAGCCAACGGAGCTGATGTGAGCGGCAAATACCGGTTGTTCTACCCGCATCTCAAAGGATTTACTTATGACCTCACAGCGGCATCTGAAGACTGGCCCGCGCGCCTTGAGATAACCGTAAGCACAACTGAATTCACATATACCGGAGCACCTGAGCATCCGTTAAAGGAAGATATAATCATTGTTTCCGGCAGTATGGATATTCCGGATGAATTTGCGGATAAAACCGTAACATACAGCAGATGGGATGAAGAACTCTCGGAATGGAAGGAAATACTCGACTCATCTGTTGAGAACCCGGGCAGATATAAGCTGACGGTCACCGAGCCCGACGAAACGGAAATATTATTTGAGAGAAGCTTCACCGTGCTTGAAACGGGAGATATCAGTGTGACCACTTCCGCCGTGAACGGCAATACATCCGTCACCGGAGCAGACGCGGGTGATTATGAAGCGAAGATACAGTTTGCAAAATACGGCAACATTGAAATTACGGTGCCGTATAAGATTAACCCCGCGGATGCCGAAATCAGCGTGACCGCAGAGGATGCAAATTGCGGCGAAACGGTAAAAGCGACGGTCACCGCGAGTGCCGGAATAGGCAACAACTTCACCGTAACACTTGAAAAACAGAAAA
This sequence comes from Ruminococcaceae bacterium UBA1236, assembly GCA_002309055.1. Lineage (GTDB taxonomy): Bacteria > Bacillota > Clostridia > Oscillospirales > Acutalibacteraceae > CAG-177. The sequence goes on along the minus strand of DBWO01000012.1, from coordinate 1,192 downwards.
ACGCCGATGAATGGGAAGAGGTCGATGCCCTTCCCTCCGGCATAAAAAACGGCACTCAGTTTGAAATCAGCGGTCTTTCCGCCGGAGATTACAGGCTGACCGCTTCTTACGATGGCGGCAACTATAAGGCCTGCTCCGCTTCTGATGAATTTTCCGTAAATACACTTGACCCCGGAATGGAACTGACAATCAGCCCCGAAGAGCCGGTATGGGGCGATGATATCACAATCACTGCAAATCTGCCCGAAAGCGCAACGGGAACAGTGACATTCCGCTTTGATGAAGCGGACACCGGCGTGGAAGTTGCGGTTGAAAACGGCAAGGCGTTTTATGAAATAGAGGGCAAAAGCATAGAAGTAGGCGACTATACCGTGCTTGCTTCTTACTCCGGCGACAGAAAATATAGCAGCGCTTCGGCGGAACTGCCGCTTGCGGTCAACAAAGCCGAGACCGAGGTTCACATTACCGTTGAACCCGAAAATCCCCTCAGCGGTCAGGATGTTTCAATCACCGCAACGGTTGACGGCGACGCAAAAATTATTAATTTCAGCGAGCACGGCTCCACTTCTTTAGGCGGTGCGACATTATTTATTGACGGCGGTGTAATATATTCACTTGCATCGGAAACAGACACAATAACTTTCAATGTTCCCGGTCTTGACGCGGGTGAGCATACGATAAAAGTTGTTTATAACGGCGATGAGCATTATTGGTCTGCAGAAGGTGAAACAACAATCTTTGTCGGCAGAAGCGAGCCCGAAATTGCCGTAACAGCCGAAGACATAACCTACGGCGAAGCGGTTCAGGCGACAATTACCGTTCCCGACAACGCGACCGGCAACATTACCGCGGGGCTTCTGAAATACGGCGGAATCGACCCCGACACGAACGAGGAAATATGGAACGCGGTTAACGGCGCTCCCGCAAGCATAACAAGCGGAGAGCAGTTTGAAATAAGCGGTCTCGCGGCAGGCGATTACAAACTGACGGTAAGCCTTGGGGAAGACAGCAATTATTTCTCCGGTTCGGCTGAAAAAACATTCAAGGTAAATAAAGCCGAGCCCGATATGAGCGTAACCGTTACCCCGCAAAACCCTGCTTCAGACGGAACATTTACATTGACCGTCAATTTACCCGATGATGCGACGGGAAATGTGATAATCGGATTCAACGAGGTTGATTTGCTTGGTTA
>DBWO01000024.1 GCA_002309055.1 Ruminococcaceae bacterium UBA1236 | reverse complement strand
ATAACGGGCTCGGGGAATTCCATTGATTCAAGTATTACGGGATGTCTCTGGTCGCAGAGAGTGTCGCCCGTGGTTGTCTGCTTGACACCCACGCATGCGGCGATGTCGCCTGCGTAGCAGCAGTCTATATCTTCACGGTGATTGGCGTGCATCTGAAGAATGCGTCCCATTCTCTCGTTAACGCCCTTTGTGGAGTTGTAAACGCTGCTGCCTGTTTCGACCGTTCCGGAGTAAACTCTGAAGAAGCAGAGCTTGCCAACGAACTGGTCGGTGGTTATTTTGAACGCGAGAGCCGAAAACGGCTCGCTGTCCGATGAATGCCTTACCTCTTCCGCGTCAGTCTTGGGGTTGACGCCGGTAATGGCGGGAACATCAGTGGGGGCGGGCATATAGTCAACCACTGCGTCAAGCAGAAGCTGAACGCCCTTGTTGCGGTAAGAAGTGCCGCAGGTAACGGGAACCATATGGTTTGCGATAGTCGCCTTTCTTATGCAGGTCTTGATTTCCTCTGTTGTAAGCTCCTGACCTTCAAGATACTTTTCAAGCAGAGCGTCGTCCTGCTCGGCCACATGCTCAACCATTTCGCCGCGATACTTCTGAGCTTCCTCAGCCATATCAGCGGGAATATCCGTTACTTCAATATCTACTCCGAGGTCATCCTTGTAGTAGTATGCTTTCATGGTCACAAGGTCGATAATTCCTTTGAAATCGGCCTCAGCGCCTATGGGAAGCTGGATGGGGACCGCATTGCACTTGAGCCTGTCCTTCATCATGTCAACAACATGGTAGAAGTTCGCGCCCATAATGTCCATCTTGTTGATGTAAACCATTCTGGGGACTCTGTACTTATCAGCCTGTCTCCACACTGTTTCGCTCTGGGGCTCAACGCCGCCTTTTGCGCAAAGCACTGTTACCGAACCGTCAAGCACTCTCAGGGACCTTTCGACTTCAACAGTGAAGTCCACGTGGCCCGGAGTGTCGATGATGTTGATACGGTGGTCTTTCCAGAAACAGGTGGTAGCGGCAGAAGTGATGGTGATACCCCTCTCCTGCTCTTGTTCCATAAAGTCCATCGTGGCGGCACCGTCGTGCGTTTCACCTATCTTATGAGTTTTGCCTGTGTAGAACAGGATGCGCTCGGTAGTGGTGGTTTTGCCCGCATCTATGTGCGCCATAATGCCTATATTTCTTGTTTTTTCAAGTGATACCTGCCTTGGCATATTATCCTCCGTATCTTATAAAGTGAGCAGAAAAGCAATTGAAATGTGCGATGATTACCACCTGAAGTGTGCAAAAGCCTTGTTGGACTCTGCCATCTTGTGGGTATCTTCGCGCTTCTTGAACGCGGCACCGGTCTGGTTAACTGCGTCCATAATCTCGTTGGCGAGCCTTTCCTTCATCGTTCTCTCGGAACGGGCGCGGGCATAGGTCGTGATCCAACGAAGGCCCAGTGTAGTTCTTCTTTCGGGGCGAACTTCCATGGGAACCTGGTAGGTAGCGCCGCCGACACGGCGGGCCTTAACCTCGAGAACCGGCATAACGTTTTCCATTGCCTCTTCGAATACGTCAAGAGGTTCTTTACCGGTCTTGTCTTTGATAATGTCGAAAGCTTCGTAAACGATCTTCTGAGCAACGCCCTTTTTGCCGTCAAGCATTATGTTGTTGATAAGGCGTGTAACAAGGGTTGAGTTGTAGAGAGGATCGGGCAAAACTTCACGTTTTGCTATGTTGCCTCTTCTTGGCACGTCGCTTCCCTCCTTCATAGTAATGATATCATAGGTACTCGAGTGACAAATTCTCGTGGCGCCAACGCAGAGGCATACATAATGTAATATATATACACTGCATTGGATGGATAGCTATCCAGCCTGCAAGAAGATTTGTCTGATTGGTTTGCGGCTTATTTCTTGACTTTGGGCTTCTTCGCGCCGTACTTGGAGCGGGCCTGCATTCTGCCGGTAACGCCCTGTGTATCAAGCGTGCCGCGGATGATGTGGTAACGCACACCGGGAAGGTCTCTTACACGGCCGCCGCGGATAAGCACAACGGAGTGCTCCTGAAGGTTATGGCCTACGCCGGGGATGTAAGTGGTTACCTCGATGCCGTTGGTGAGACGTACTCTGGCAATTTTACGAAGCGCTGAGTTCGGCTTCTTGGGGGTAGCCGTTTTAACTGCGGTGCAAACGCCGCGCTTCTGGGGTGAGCTCTGGTAGGTCTGAACGTTCTTCTTGGAGTTAAGTCCTTTTAAAAGAGCGGGAGCCTTGGGCTTCTTTTCCAGGGTCTGTCTGCCGTTACGAACAAGCTGATTAAAGGTAGGCAATGTTTTCTCTCCTTTCTTTAAAAATATCTATCGTGCAGGGGCTCCTGCTCCGAAAGAGGAGCCCCGAAACACTGCGGAAAAATATTTTATCATATAAAGCGCTGATTTGTCAACACTTTTCACAAATATCAGTCGAGATTTTCGCTGATTTTAACAGAGGGATCCGCCGGGTAAATTTCAACGTCGCTGTAGCACTTCATGCCCGTACCTGAAGGCAGAAGCTTGCCGATGATGACGTTTTCTTTAAGGCCGATGAGGTGGTCTGTCTTGCCCTTGATGGCTGCTTCGGTGAGCACCTTGGTGGTCTCCTGGAATGAAGCGGCCGACAGGAAAGACTCAGTTGCGAGCGAGGCCTTGGTGATACCCATAAGGGTGGGCGTGCACTGTGCGGGAACGGGCTCTCTGCCTGCTTTCTCCGCCTCGGCTTTAACTCTCTCATTCTCTCTTACAAACTCCTGCTTCTCAACAATGGAGTCGGGCAGGAATCTGGTTTCGCCGGGATCGGTAATCTTGACCTCTCTCATCATCTGGCGGACTATAACCTCGATATGCTTGTCGTTGATATCAACGCCCTGCTGGCGGTATGTGCCCTGAACTTCTCTGATGAGATAATCATGCACTGCCTCAACGCCGAGAATGGCGAGGATATCGTGAGGATTCTGCGCGCCTTCCGTGAGCCTGTCACCGAGCTTGACTCTGTCACCCTCCATAACTCTCTTCTTGAAGCCGTAGGGGATAAGGTATGCCTTTTCGGTGCCGTCGTCGCCTGTGACAACGATGTGGTCGGAATTCTTTATCTTCTGAATGCTCACAACACCGTCGATTTCGCTCATGATGGCGAGCACCTTGGGCTTGCGCGCCTCAAACAGCTCTTCAACTCTGGGAAGACCGATGGTGATATCGCTCTGGTCGGCGGCGCCGCCGGTATGGAATGTTCTCATGGTAAGCTGTGTGCCGGGCTCGCCTATGGACTGCGCAGCTATGATGCCGACCGCTTCACCGACGGTGACGGGGTTGCCTGTCGCAAGGTTTTTGCCGTAGCACTTGATGCAAACACCGTGCTGGCTTTCGCAGGAAAGCAGAGACCTGATTTTGATTTTTGCCTTTTCGGTCTCGGCGATTTTGCCTGCTTCAACCTGCTTGTCGTGCCAGCTGCGTACGGATGCCGCAACCTTGTTAGCGGTTTCGTCATTCATCATGACGTCTTTGCTCGCAAGCAGTTCTTTGGTTTCGGGGTCGTAATAATCTTCAAGCAGATATCTGCCGGAGAGTCTCTCCTCAAGAGAAACGATTCTTCTGGAATCTCTCTTTCTCTCGTCGTCGAATATGTCGTAAACATAGGTGCCGTCTTTGCAGTGGCAGTCCTCCTCGCGGATGATAACATCCTGCGAAACGTCAACGAGACGGCGGGTCAGATAACCCGAGTCCGCAGTACGCAGAGCGGTATCGGCAAGTCCTTTACGAGCGCCGCGGGCGGAAATGTAATATTCGAGAATATTAAGGCCTTCACGGTAGTTAGCTCTGATGGGAATTTCGATAACCTTACCGGATGTGTTGGCGATAAGTCCGCGCATACCGGCAAGCTGACGCAGCTGTGAATCGTTACCGCGGGCGCCCGAGTCAAGCATGATGTTGATGGGGTTGAATATGTTGAAGCCCGCTTTGAGTTCGTCGGCAACGCACATCTGGGCATCTTCCCAAACCTTGATAACCGCTTTGTAACGGCCTTCGTCGGTGGTGAAACCTCTTGCGTATTTCCTGTTGATTTCGGTAACTCTTTCGTCTGCTTCTTTGATGATATCCCACTTGGAAGAGGGTATCGTTGCGTCGCAAACGGCAACGGTGAGGCCGCTGCAGGTGGAGTACTTGTAACCCTGAGCTTTGATCTTGTCAAGCACCTGCGCGGAAACGGATGTGCCGTGCACCTTGATGCAGCGGTCGATGAGTTTGCCGAGCACTTTCTTGTTGACAAGGTCGTTGATTTCGGGTGTGAAAGCGTTTTTGGGATCTTTCCTGTCGATGAATCCGAGGTCCTGAGGAATGGGGTCGTTGAATATAACCTTACCGAGGGTGGTAACAACGAGGTCGCTGATGGTGTTGCCGTTGAACTCCTTGGTCATACGGATTCTGATATGTACATGAAGGCCGATGTCGCCTTCTTCATAAGCCATAATGGCCTCTTCGACCGAGCCGAAGGTCTTGTATGTGTAAACGGTTTTGCCTTCTTCGTCTTTTACGACATTGCCTTTATCATCCTTAACCTCGAGCGGAGCGCCGGGTTCACAGGGATTTTCGGGCTTGTAGTCGGAATTCTCGGGATTGTTATCATTGACCATTGTCAGATAATAGGAGCCGAGAATCATATCCTGTGTGGGCACGGTAACGGGCTTGCCGTCCGAAGGCTTGAGCAGGTTGTTGGCGGCGAGCATAAGGAATCTCGCTTCTGCCTGCGCCTCTGCTGAAAGAGGCACGTGAACAGCCATCTGGTCGCCNNAAGTCGGCGTTGAAAGCCGTACATACAAGGGGATGGAGCTTGATGGCTCTGCCCTCAACAAGTACGGGCTCAAATGCCTGGATACCGAGTCTGTGAAGAGTGGGAGCGCGGTTGAGCATAACGGGGTGGTCCTTGATGACCACTTCGAGAGCGTCCCAAACTTCGGGATTCGCGCGTTCAACCATCTTTCTCGCGGACTTGACGTTGCCCGCCTTTTCGGTCTCAACAAGGCGCTTCATAATGAAGGGCTTGAA
>DBWO01000042.1:22511-32363 GCA_002309055.1 Ruminococcaceae bacterium UBA1236 | reverse complement strand
AAACGTGTGGTTTTACAATACAAAAATGCTCCGCCGGAAAGGCGGAGCGGAAAACATTGTTTACAGCTTTGAGAACGCTATGCCAAGGGCTGCAAAAATGCGCTCAAAAATAATTTCAAGCAGTCTCTCAAGCGTTATGGTGTTTGTGCCGCGGTCATAGTGCCTCTCATCCACGGCGCCGCATACACTGCACTGCCTGGTGCTGACATATCTTGCCCCGTTGGCTTCGTATTCCGACCAGCTTCCGAAGGAATGGCCCGTGGCGGGTATGGCGTTGAAGGAGTAAACATCGCCGCACTGCGTGCAGATATCCGTGACGCTGCCTTCTGCCGTGCAGGTGGGGGCGACTGTTACCTGCTCAAAGCTGTGCGCGCATTTTGTAAACGCCTGAATAAAGAAATTGCCGTAGTTGTCGTTCAGCGTATCATTCCAGACATTATTGAGATAATAAAGGCTTTCGCCCGCGCCGCACGTATAGTTGGCCCCGGGAATCTCAACGGCGAAATAAACATCGGAATCGGCGTTATCGAGCGTTAAGCACACGGAAAACTTTGTGCCCGGGGCGATATTCACGTCATAGGGCAGGTTATAGGTATGATAGCCGGCTTCGGGAACATCAGCGCTCAGCGTGCAGGCAAGCGTGCCGGAATCGGGCGCGCCGGAAGGGTCGAGACCCGTGTAAATCTTTATTACGGCGGTGTCGCCCAGATCATATGTAAAAAACGAAACGGACGATATTTTTTCATACCCGCGCGAGGTGAAAACATTGGCGGCGGTCAGAGGCCCCTCAAAGCCGATTGCGTTGAAGGGGCACGAGCCGTTATAGGAATAATTGCCGTAATATTTGCCCTTTTCCCTCACGGAAAAACCGACGGGATATTCGAAATGGGCGTTATAATAAGAGAGCCAGTAAAAGCCCCTGTTATGTACGCCCGTTCCCCAGCTGTCCTGCACGAGCCAGGCGCCGTCTGAGCCGGGATTGATAGTGAAATTGGAGGCGGGATAATTATCGTCCCAGCCGACCAGGGATATATTGTGGTTTATGCCGACCTCCGGGTCGGGGCTGTCAAACAGATTCTCGTAGTAGGAGTGTGTCTGCTGATTCTCATACTGCTCGTCATAGTAAAGCGCCGCGGTGCACACGCCGTGCTCCGTTATCCAGCCCTTGATGCCCTCAAAATCGTCGGTTTCAAACCAGATGGCATCCTCAATCAAAAAGCCGGAGCCCGTGTCATACCTCGCGCTCTCGGGATAGTTTCCCATAAGGGCGGGCTGATAGGGATAAAACGGGTAGTCGCTGTTATTCGCGAGGCCCGACCACTCCATGAGCGTAGACGCCGCATAAACCCAGTTGCCGCCGCGCATATACGGGGTGTTTGAGGTTATGCCCTCGCCGTAATGCGGGTCATCCGTAAGAGAGGGCAGAGTGTAGGTAAACCAGGTTAAATGCGAGGGAGAAAAGGCAAATCTGCCGCGCTGCGCGAGACCTTTTGTGATGGCGTCGCTTTCGAGCGCGGTGACGGCGGCAAACGCCCAGCAGGTGCCCGTCTGACCCTGATTCTTTATAGCCGGAAGGCGGCTGTAATCGGCAGAGTTATATGAAGAGGGGTAGGCGGAAGCCGCGCGGCGCGAGGGCGCCTTTGCGGGAGCTTTTGACGCTTTTTTAACCGGTATCTCACTGCCGTTTTCATCCACGATTTTATAGCTGTAACCGTCGTCGGAAAAAACGAGATGTTTTGATTTAAGCTCTGCGGCGGCGCCGCTTTTTACACCCGCGGAAGCGGCGCAGAAAACAAGCGCTGCGCAAAGGCACAGAGATATGATTTTTTTCATTATTGCCGCCTCCTTTCCGACGGATTATATTCACTTATATTTTACACTTATACGCGCGATTAGTCAATATAAACAAAATTTTTTAAAATTGCTTTAATTGACTTGTATTTGTGCCGAAAATATTATAAAATGTGATACACATTGAATTATGGGAGGTTCCTCAATGAATCCTGAAAACAAAACTTATGCGGACGAGGCGTATGCTATAGTTCAGCACGCGGAAAAAGAAATCGGGTCAAGGCTGCCCGGCTCCGACGGAGAAAAGAAATTTGCCGACTATATGGGCAAAAAGCTGGAGGAAATAGGCATCAAGCCCGTCAAAGAGGAGTTTGCCGTGTCGCCCAGAGCGTCAATCGGCGGCATCCCCTACGCCGGCTACGCGGGAATTATCCTGTGCGTCGGCAGCTATTTTGCGCGCCACATTCCTTCATTATGGTTTGCGCTCGCCGCTCTCGGCCTTTTCACCATAATCTGGCTCATATTCAGCGTATTCCTTTACAAGACCTGGTTTGATATGTTTTTCAAGAGAGAAATCTCACAGAATGTTTACGGCGAACTCACCCCGCCCGACGGCAACTATGACTACACAATCATCCTTTCGGGTCACACCGACACAAGCTGGTGCTGGAAGCACTCCGAGCACGCGTTCAAGCACAGGAACGAGCCCATAAAGGGCATCATCGCAACCTACGGCAAAGTCGGCTTCGGCGCTGTCTGCTTCTTCCTTATGGCGTTTTACTGCATTTTCCAGGCGGTCGTTTACGCCAGCGCGGATATTTTCAGGGCAGAATGGGCTATTTTCGGTGTTTACGCCGATCAGCTGTCTCAGTATATAGATGTCAGCTCAGGTTTCACGGCTTTTTACGGAATACTCGATAAAATTATGGCTTTCGTCCCCATCGTCTGCGCGGTCGGCTGCTGCTTCGTTTGCATGTGGGCCGATCCCGACCCGAGAAACGCTTCAAAAGGCGCGATGGACAACGCTACCGGCATAGCCCTGAGCTATGAGGTTATCAAATACTTCAAAGAGAATCCCGACAAGATGCCCAGAAACTGCCGCATCATAGATTTCAACTGCGGCTCCGAAGAGGCGGGCCTCAGAGGCTCAATGGCTTTCACAGAGCAGCACAAGGGCGAGCCCATCCTTGATAACGCCTGGAACATCAATATCGACTCTGTTGCCGATAAGGACTATTTCGAGGTTGTTATTCAGGACGACTGGCAGATGACCAGGTTTGACAAAGACCTTGAAAATATGTTCAAGGACACTTTCGCCGAGCTCGGCATTGAGAGCAAAACGGGCGGCTGCATCCATAACCCCGTGGGCGGATGCGACAGCACACCGATGACGAAGGCGGGCATCAAATCCGTTACCTTCGCGGCGCAGAATCCCATGCTCACTTATTACTATCACACCTGGAGAGACACATCCGACAGATTTGACGTTGAGACCGTAGGCACGGGCTTCGATGTAATCCTCAGCGTAATTGACAAGATAGCAAAATTCCAGGAGGAAAACGTATTCAACGGCCCTCAAAAATAAAGGTGATAAAATGAAAACGGCATCAAAAAAGATTACGGCGGCAATAATCGCGCTCATTATGGTTATTGCCTGCCTGACTCCTGCGGTTTACGCCATAGTGCTGCCGCAGAACGTAAAAAATGTTATCCTGCTTATCGGCGACGGAATGGGCCCGAACTCCCTTGAATGGACAAAGGTGGAAACAGGCGAAGAACTGTTTATGGACACGCTCCCCTATCAGGGATATTCGCAGACCGATTCTCTCAGCGGCCTGACGGACTCCGCGGCGGGCGCAACGGCGCTCTCATGCGGCAAAAGAGTCTTTAACAGCAACCTCGGCGAACTCGCGCTGCTGATAGACGGATACGGCGCAAACATCTGTACATACACAAATGTGAGCGAAATAGCAAAGTCGCTCGGAAAGCGCGCCGGCATAGTTACATCGGACCTTAACTCGGGCGCGACCCCCGCGGGCTTCAGCGTGCACACCTATAAGAGAGAGCTTGCTGAGGAAATAACCGCGCAGCAGAAGGACTGCGGGCTCGACCTAATATGGGCGGCAGACGGCGGATACAGCGTGAAAGAAGACTTTGAAAAAGCCGGCTGGACCTACGCTCAGACGATGACGGAGCTTACCGAAGTTAAAAACGGAGAGCGTTCATTCGCGGCAATCGGCGGGAATATTTATTATGACACAGGCGCGGAAAATGACGCTCCCCTGAGCACACTCACCGGAATGGCAATTGAAAACCTTGACAATGAAGACGGCTTCTTCCTTATGGTTGAGGGCGCGCACATTGACAAAAACAGCCACAGCAACAACAAGGAGGGAATGATGAAATCCCTGCTTGAGTTTGACAAAGCGATTGAGACCGCAACCGAATTTGCCCGGAGAGACGGCAACACGATAGTGATTGTTACGGCAGACCACGAAACGGGCGGAATCACCTATAACGAAGAGACCAAGTCATATGAATACACCACGGGCAGCCACACGAACGCCGATGTGCCCCTGCGTGTTTTCGGCGCGGATGACCTTGTGAAGGACGGACAGGCGGTCAAGAATGTTGAGGTAGCGAAATTCATAGCGAAGAAACTCGGCCGTACAGGCAGATTCCCTGAAACGAAGCTGAACTTCGCATTCCCGGCAGAACTTTTCAAAGCCCTGTTTGACGCCGCCAAAGCGTCAATCGCCGGCTGACATAACAAATATCAAAGAGCTCACCTTCGCGGTGAGCTCCTTTTTTATGCCGGCATAACGCCGCACAGCTGTCAACTGAACTTTCGACCGGTAAAGCGTAATGCCTCCGGAAGGAAATCAGTCGTGCGACATTAATAACTATGTAAGTATTTATTAATCAGTATTTATATATCAGTATATATTCCCGGTACTTTTTACCGGTCTTGAACAGTAATTTTTACCGGTCTTGAATAGTACTTTTTACCGGTCTTGAATAGTACTTTTTACCGGTCTTGAATAGTATTTTTTAAGGGGGTGTGAATAACTCTGCCGCTTTTTCACTTTTTATTCACGGAGTTTTTCACGAAAGGGGAAAACGGCGCCGTCAGCCGGAGAAGCGAATTCCGGCTTATAAATACCAATACCGGCTTGTTTTCCGCCGCCGGCTGTGTTACGATAATTGCAAAGGAGTAAAGCAATATGAAAAGCACTTACGGATGGACAAAACAGCATCTTACCAAAGACGGAAAGCCCTGGCTGCCGGTAATGGGCGAATTTCATTTTTCCCGTTATCCGCACCGTTACTGGCTTGAAGAACTTGAAAAAATGAAAGCCGGCGGAGTAGGGATTGTTTCGACCTATATTTTTTGGAATCATCACGAAGATATAAACGGCAGCCTTCACTGGGACGGTGACCGAGACATTCACTTATTTTTGAACTGCTGCGGCGAGGCCGGCCTTCTCGCCTTTCTGCGTCCCGGCCCGTGGTGTCACGGTGAGGCAAGGCACGGCGGGTTTCCGGACAGACTTCTTGAATCGGATATGCATCTGAGAAGCAATGATCCCGCTTATCTCACGGAAGTACGCCGCTTCTGGTCATCTCTTTTTGAACAGGTAGAAGGCGACCTTCATAAAAACGGCGGTCCCGTCATCGGGCTTCAGATTGAAAACGAATACTCAAAAAGCGGAAGCGGATGCGGCGATGAGCACATCCGTACCCTCACAAAAATCGCGAAGGAAATCGGCTTTGACGTTCCGCTTTGGACAGCAACGGGCTGGAGCAGCTACATCGGCGATCTTCTTCCCGTAAGCGGAGGATACGTTGAGGAGCCGTGGCATTCCTCAATTGAAGAGCTTCCGGCAAACGACTGCTTCATCTTCGCGGACAAGGAGCATCTTCCGAACATTGGAAAATACCTTTTCGACCCTTCTCTGTTCCCCTTCCTTACGGCGGAGCTCGGCGGCGGTCTTCAGGTCACATATAACCGCAGGCCGCGCGTGAGCGCGCAGGACATTGGCGCAGCATCACTGATACGGCTCGGAAGCGGCGCAAATCTTCTCGGCTACTATGTTTTTCACGGTGGAACGAATCCTGTGGGCGAATAATACACCCTTCAGGAGAGCAAATCGGTCGGAAACAGCTGTGACCTTCCAGCGCTGTCCTATGATTTTCAGGCTCCGATACGTGAATACGGAAGCATTGCCGAAAGCTTCCGCGAGATACGTATGCTTTCCATGTTCCTCAGGGATTTCGGCGAAACCCTTGCGCCGATGGATGCCGTCATTCCTGCCGGCAGTCCGCGCGACCCCGAGGACACGCTGACCCTTCGCACGGCTGTCAGGACCGACGGAAAAAGCGGTTTTCTTTTCATAAACAACTACCAACGCCGAAGAAAAATGAAAAAGCACGAAAATGTCTGCCTTTGCGCAGGAGATGTCCGTTTTCCGCCGACAGACATTCTTCCGGGCGAATACTTATTTTTCCCATTTCATATGGCGCTTGGGGAAACGGAGCTGATAAGCGCCGAGGCAACGCCGCTTTGCAGACTTCGCGACGGCTTCGTCTTTTATGCCGACCGCGATCCGCATTACCGCTGGAACGGGAGCCCCGCGAAAATTCTGACCCTTTCCCGTGAAGACGCAAAAAACGCCGTCAAAGTACAGTTTGACGACGAATATCTTATTATCTGCAAGCAGCCGGTCATTGAAACGCGGGAAGGCGTCTTCTGCCTTGCCCGGGAAGACATTGAACTGAAAATCCACCCCGCTCTGCCGGATTCCGGCGGTGAAAGCGGAAACGAGCCGTCGCATTACACCCTTCCGCTTCCCGGATCGGACATAAAACTGCGCGTGGTTCCTCTTATGCAGGTCAGTGATCTTTACCGCGAATATGAGCTTCATCTTGACGGAACGGTTACGGGAGACGACGTTTTTCTTACGGTGGATTACGAAGGCGACCGGGCGGAATTGTTCATTGACGGCCGAAAGGCAGCCGACGATTATTACCGGGGCGAAAAATGGGAAATCGGGCTTAAAAGATGGGATTTCCCGGGAAAAATGCTTCTTCGCATCTTTGCTCTGACTCAGGGTGCGCCTGTCTTTCTGGATGAGCCGCTTAAGTTTGAAAAAGGAAGGGCGCTCCGGCTCAGCGGGGTGGCGGCAAAGGAAGAATTCAGAATACGAATTGCGCCGGAAGCCCTTTCCGGAACGAAAAAGCCATAAACTAAAACGCCGGGGCCCGATTGAGCCCCGCGCTTTTTTTACTTATTCCTCTCCGGGTGAGCTTTTTTTACGGCTGCTCCGGTACGGGATGGCTTTCGTTTGAGCTTTCTATGGTAATGAAGTTATTTCTCTTCGCGTAGGCCCATTTCATGCCGAATATCCTGCAGAAGCTGTCAAGCGGCACAAACAGCTGAGAGCAGCTGCCTCTGAACACTTCGCCCCCGAGCGCAATATCGCCTTTATCCGTCACGGCAACATTGCTGCCCTCGGTGTAAACGGCCTTCCTGCCGTAAATTTCAAGTGTCATTTTCCCTTTTTCACGTTTGGTGTCTCCGCCGATAACGGAAACAAGCGTGCCGGCCGCGATGTACCACACGCCGTCCTTTTCAACCGGTGGGATTTCGGACGCGGCAAGACCGAGGTCAACGCCCTTATAGTAAGTGCGGGTTCTGCCCTTGCCGAAAACGGGAGCTATACGCCTGGGGAGTATCTCATCCTTTTCCTTATCGATAACGCATTCGTCAATTATCCTGCCGTCGCTGAGCTTCGAGGTGAATTTTGCCCTTTTGCCGTCTATCTCAACAAGCGCGTAGGCGGCCACCTTCTCCTCATCGGGATAGAAGGAGCAGTGCCAGATTTTGTCACAGGTTTTGGTGCCGGGCGGGTTAAAGTTGCCGTTTGCCAGTTCATAGTGCACCGTGCCCTGCGAGGGCCTGTCAAAGAGCTCCTCGTTCTTAATGGGGTAGCTCCTTGAGAAATTATGCTCGTGCCCCGAGAAAAGCACATCAAGCTTTTCCATACACTCCCTCATCATCGGGTAGCCGTCATCATTTGACAGGTTGGGGCCCGAATAATAAATCGGGAAATGGTAGGCGCCGAACTTCCAGGTTTTATCCGACGCGTCTATATCTCGGGCGGCCCACTCATTTACAAGCTCCGGCTCATTCACGCCGAAAACGTTGAAATGCGCGTTGCCGTAATCAAACGAGTAATTTTCCGTCTGCCAGCCCTCGGGCCCGTTTTTGGGGTAAGAGAGCTCGTGCTGAGTGTTGAAGAACTCGGCGGGCTCGGCATAATATCTGTTCTTTTCCTCGGGGAAATAAATTTCAAATCCTCTGTTGTCGTGGTTGCCGCAGGTCATCATATAAGGGCGGTATTCGATTATGCCTTTCATGCCCTCATACATCGCGTTCCACTGGATTTCGTGCTGACCGTTGTTGGTGTTATCGCCCGCGGTGTAAATGAACTTAACCTCCGGGTGCTCTTTGAGCACGCCCTTGAGAAAAGCGTTCAGCGCGGAATAATCGGGGTTATAGTGGTCATCGTCCTTCTGATGGTCGGAGATGCAAATGAAAGAGAATTTTTCGAGATTATCCTCCTGGGTTTCAAAGTAAAACTCGTCGCTTCTCTCCTCATCGCTGCCGCAGGTGTAATAATACCTTGTGCCGCTCTCAAGACCGGACAGGCGGACAAAATGGATAATTGAGGTGTTGATGTCGCTTTTGAATTCCTTATTCACGGCGTCAACTCTCACGGGCTCACAGCCGTCCGCGTTAAACAGCACATATCCGCCCGGCACATCGGTACTCGTGCGCCAGGTGATTGCCATTGAATGCCTCGGGTCGTCATAGATGCTCACCATTATGTGGTCGGGCGTCCTCTCAGCGAGGCGGTAATTGGGCTGTCTCTCATTCATTTTATTTCACCGCTTTTATCAGGGCCGCTCCGTGCGCGGGCACGGTTAAGCTCCCTTTATTTTCAATTTCCCTGTGCGCCCAGATGTCGCGCACTGTTTTTGCCGGGCAGGTAAACGCTATTTCACGTTCCGTGTCGTCCGTGTTGAAAAGGGCTGTATATTCGCAGTTTTCGCCCTGAGCTTTCCAGATGATTTCGCCCTTGCCGTCTGTTTCGTTTCGGTATGCCTGCCTCGCGCCGTGCGACTTCCGAAGCACCTCGATAAGCTCCGCGTTTGTGAGCAGAGAGAGGGTGAAATCATCATTGTCGCGCATTTCGGCGCCTATCATAAGAGGCGAGCGGAAAATGCACCAGAGGGTCATAAGCGTTATCTGCTCATCGTGAGTGAAGTTTGTGTATCTGCCGCCGTCTTCGCAAAGCTTTATGTGGCCTATCGGCAGCATATCGCAGTCCGGCCACGAATGCTCGGCAACACAGTCCTGCCAGAGAAGGCAGCGGTCAAACATATCGTGGATTCTGTCCCAGCTGTCCCAGAAATCGCCTGTTATGCGCCACATATTGGCGTTTTCGGCAAGATGCTCACGCTCATCAAAAGGCGCGGGTCCGGGTGAGAGGGAGAGCACCATATCTCTGCCGCAAAGGTCAATCGCCTTTCTTATCATTTCAATCTCTTTGCGGGCGGAATAGGGGTTATGCGGCAGAAACTCGGTGTTGGCTATATCGTCGCATTTAATATAGTCAACGCCCCAGGAAGCGTAAAGCTCAAATATGGAATTATAGTACTCCTGAGCTCCCTTCGCCTCATAATTCACGCCGTACATATCTGTGTTCCACGGGCAAACGGAAAACTGCAGGGCAATATCGCGCGCGGTAACGCCGGGAGTAACGGTGGGAGCGTTCGCGTGCACCGCCTGCCTCGGGATGCCTCTCATAATATGAATGCCGAATTTAAGCCCGAGCGAGTGAATATAATCCGCAATCGGGCCGAAGCCCTTTCCCCCGGCGGAGGAAGGGAACCTGTTCGGAGCGGGAATAAGGCGCGAAAATTCATCCATACACAGCGGATAAAAGTTGTGATAGCCGAAGCCGTCCGCCGTGGGCTCGGACCACTGAATATCAC